>JAKSDB010000272.1 GCA_022360415.1 Chlorobiales bacterium | reverse complement strand
TGGTGATCGAAGACAGCGAACCGGGCGTTCTTGCCGCCCGCGCTGCCAATATGCGGGTGTTCGGCTATGCACCAGACGCTCGACAAAGCGGAGAAGGTGCAAGCCGGCTCGCCGCAGCGGGCGCCGAGATCATCGACGATCTAGCCACCTTGCCTTCGCGTCTGCGGCATCGATAAGAAAATGGCCGGGTCCGAAGACCCGGCCAGTCAACAGGGAGGCTTCACGTCTGGGAGACGTAGGATCCGAAGATCCCCTCCAGGCCTTGCGCCTGAAGCACTTGCGCCGGTGGCCCGATGGGGGCCTCGGCAGATCCTGTCGCATCGCTTCCGCGGCATGTGGTACCCAGGCGCGGAATTGATGCTGCAATGCGGTATTTAGGGTGCCAGGCGGCTTTGCGGTAGAGGATGCTTAGCAAGGCAGCTATGCGTTTTTTGCATAACCACGCGTTTTAAGCGAGTTAGAACCGCCACTTCGCAACTTCATTGAGCAAAAAGTCGCGGAATACGCCGATTCGCTTGGAGTGGCGCAGCTCTTCGGCATAGGCAAAAAAGGCCTCGAACGCTGGCCCTTGCCGATTGGGCAGGACACGTCTCGCATGCTGACTATCGCGCGCGATGTAATCGGGCAGCGAGGCAATGCCCAGGCCGCTCTCAACGGCTTGAAGCATGCAATAGATATTGTTCGCCTCAAGCACGATACGGCCATCGGACCGCGCACCGCCGGAAATCGCGATCAGCCAGTTCGGGTTGGCGACGGTGCTGAGCGGCCCCTGGCCATAGACGATCAAGCGCTGACGCGCGAGATCTTCGACGGTCTCGATCGGCCCATGTTCGGCGAGATAGTCTGGTGACGCATAAATGTGCGAATGCACCGTCATCAACGGTCGTCGGATCAAATCGGGCTCGGTCGGCTCGCCCATGCGAATCGCAACGTCGGCCTCGCGCATCGCGAGGTCGAGCGGTCCGTCCGAGGTGAGAAGCGTGATCGCGATCTCCGGATAAAGCCGATGGAAGTCCCGCAAACGCGGAGTCAGCCAGACCGAGGCGAAAGCGATGGTCGTTGTGATCACGAGCGGGCCGGTCGGCCGGTCGCGCGAATCGACGATCTGTGCCTCGGTCATGGCGAGCTTGGCCGAGACCTCGCGCGCCGTCCGGTAAAGCGCTTCGCCCTGCTCCGTCAGCAGGAGCCCACGCGAGTGGCGATGGAACAGAACGACACCGAGGCTCTTTTCAAGCGCGGCGATCTGCCGGCTCACGGCTGACTGGCTCAGATTGAGTGTCTCGCCGGCCTGGGTGAAACTCCCGCTTTCCGCGACCGCCTGAAGAATCCGAAGCCTGTTCCAATCCATGATGGTGCGCGAACAGCCTGACCCTTATTCGGCCGCCGCGGCTTCGGGCGCCTCGTTCTCGGCGAGGTATTTCTCCGCTTCGAGCGCCCCCATGCACCCGGTCCCGGCAGCCGTCACCGCCTGACGGAAAACCTTGTCCTGGACATCGCCGGCGGCGAACACGCCGGGCACGCTCGTTCTCGTGCTGTCCGGCGCGGTGATGATGTAGCCCTCATCATCCATCTCGAGCTTACCCCGAAAGATCTCGGTGTTGGGGCGATGCCCAATGGCAATGAAAACCCCCGCCAGCGGGAGCTCTCGCGTCGCGTTGCTTGAGGTGTGACGCAACGTCACGCCGGTGACCGCTGGCGGCTCGCCGGTTCCGTGGATCTCTTCGAGCACGTGGTCCCACACCACCTCGATCTTGTCATGGTCTAGAAGCCGGTTCTGCAAGATCCGCTCGGCGCGCAATTCGTCGCGGCGGTGGACAAGGGTGACCTTGGTCGCGAAATTCGTCAGGAACAGCGCTTCC
>JAKSDB010000379.1 GCA_022360415.1 Chlorobiales bacterium | reverse complement strand
ATGGTTTCACGGAAAGGGGTCGAGGCAAGGGAAACGCCGGCAAGCAGCCCCCCAAGCTCCTTACTGAAACCAAAATAACTGCCGAGCGAAGCCAAAAGAGCCGCCCATCCTATAGCAAAAGTGACAAGCAATTCCGGGGATCGCACTATCCGACTGATAATCGGCGTCGCAACAAAACGGATGAAAGCGGCAACAAACAAAAACATGACGACACCATACATCAAGATTGTTCCGGTCCGCATCAAGGCATTGCTCTCGATACCCGGCTGGGAGTCAACACCAAAGGCCGAAAGAACAATCATCGCAAGCACAACGACCAGATCCTGAACGATGAGAAACCCGATGGCAATTCTGCCATGCAGTGAATCGACCTCTTTCTTATCGGAAAGCAGCTTGACAATAATAATCGTACTGGAAAACGTAAGCGCTACGGCAACGTACAATGAGGCTGCGGTATCGAGTCCGAGCAGCCGTCCGATAAAAAAACCGGCGACCGATGTAAAAAGAACCTGTCCCAGACCGGTCGCCAATGATACCAGACCCATTGACCGTATCAGCTTGAGATCGAGTTTCAACCCGACCAGAAACAAAAGAAGTGTAATACCTAGATCAGCCAACAACTGCACTTTTTCTCTCGATTGCACTATATCGAACACGGACGGACCTGCAAGCACACCGACGGCAATAAAACTCACAATCATCGGCTGACGCAACAGGAGACTCAAGGCGCCAACTGCCGCAGCAAGCACCAGCAGCGAGGTGATCTCGTAAAACGGAACCGTATGAATAATACCGAGGTCGGGCATGCCGATAATTTTTTTTGCAACAATTACTCAATTCACATACATACAATACCTTTTCAAAGCAGAAAAGTTCATGCATCCCACACGAATCAACCAGAAACAATTCCTTTTGTCTCAAATATTATTTGACAAACAAAAAAGCCGCCTGTGCAAAAAGCACGGCGGCTTGAAAGAAAATCTATTCTGAAGGAATATTTTTCAGCTCAGTAGCGCGGCCTGGAAGGACGTTCTTCACGAGGCCTTGCCTGATTGACTTTGATTGAACGGCCGTTCAGATCGGTGTCGTTCAAAGCATCGATTGCCTGGTTTGCTTCGTCATCGTTCGGCATTTCTACAAAACCGAAACCTTTCGAACGACCGGTGAATTTGTCTGAAATAATGTTTGCACTGGAAACTTCCCCGAATTCGCCGAACGCGGAACGCAGATCGTCTTCAGTTACACCGTAGTCAAGATTGCCAATGTAAATATTCATGTTTACCCCATGGTAATTTGTACTTTCAATAAAAAAGAGAAACGCTATCAAATAATCAAAAGTACAAATCACCTGAAAGCGATCAGCCAACCATTGACTGTAAGCTATTATACTCTTTTAGAGATAGGAAAACAAGAAAAAAAGCAGCTTGCCTTATGCTACAACCTTGCGCCGCCTGAAATTTCCAGAATCTGGCCTGTTATGAACGCAGCATCGTCAGAGGCGAGAAAAAGTGCTGCTTTTGCAACGTCTTCCGGTTTGGCTATCCGTTGCAGAGGATAACGTGCCGCTGCTTCCCGAGCCATTGTTTCCCAGCGTTCTTTGCCAAGCACCCTGCTGAACATCGGCACGTCGACCAGGGCAGGTGCCAGAGCGTTGACGGTAATGTTATACCCCCCCATTGCCATGGCCAGGGAACGGGTAAAGGAAAATATTCCTCCCTTAGCCGCCGAATAGGAAAACTGCCCCGGACCGCCGCGATAAACCAGAGAACTCATGTTGACAATCCTGCCATACATTTCGGGCTTCATGATTCTGCAAGCTTCGCGACAGCTCAGGATACATGATTTCAGGTTGAGGTCGAGGTTCCGGCTCATGCATTCGTAATCAATCGCCTCGACGTCAGCCACCGGTTCAACATCGCCGCCCGCAATGTTCACCACTATATCCAGAGAGGAAAAAGAATCCTCGATTTCAGCGAAAAGATCACGGACCTCGTTTTCCAGGGTAACATCAGCAACGATGACAGTTGCCTCACCTCCCCCTTTTTTTTCGATCCGTTCTCCAACGACCGAAGCTCCTTCACGGTTGCAGTCGCTAAGAATGAGCGAAGCGCCTTCAGCAGCAAAACAGTGTGCGACCGCACTGCCGATTCCCCCTGCGGCACCTGTGACAAGAGCTGTTTTTCCGGAAAGTCTCATGTCGATAATATACAAATTCACAACGCACCACTTCGCGTTAACCTGGTCAGTCGTATATTGGTAAAAAAAGCTGCGATCCCGCAAAAAAACAGCCCCTGGAAAAGCTGTCAGGAAAACCAGAATGCAATGAAAAAAGCATTTATTATAACCGGTATTTTTGCCGGCGTAATCATCTCAATGGTCACCGCTCTGCTTCTTTTCATTGAAACACAGCAGCCCCAACCTCCTCAAGCTGTCAAAAAAACTGTTTCGGTTTCCGTTCCGGCCTCGACGATCAATCTACCTGTCACTTATCGGGTCGAACAGCTTGCCGACTACCTTAACAACAAGATCACCGGCACCTTTCTCGAAAAACATGTTTTTCTAAACTCCGGAAAAGAAGAGATTTACTTGACTCTGACCAAAAAGGAGAAAATCACCGTTTCCTCGACAGGCAAGCAGTTGATCTGTACCCTGCCATTGACCGTTGACGGCACAGTGATTAACAGCAGTTTGGGAAAAGAGCTTTCCAAACTGTTCAAACCTATCCAAGCCGGAATCGTCATTACCCTGGCAACCCCGATTGCTCTGGATAGCAATTGGAATCTCTCAACCCGTTTCGAAATAAGAGAATACAAGTGGCTGAACGAACCGGTACTGGACATCGGCCCGTTCAGGGTTCACATCAAAGATCACCTGGATAAGGAAATACAGGAGAAAAGCAACTACCTGACTCACCTGCTTGACCAACAAATCAACGACGAAGTTTCCCTTCAACCCACGGTAGCCGGGGTCTGGAAAGACCTGCAAAAACCGATCCTCATCAACAAAAGACCACCTGAAGTTTGGCTGAGATTCATCTGCGAAGATATACAGGGACGTATCGATCTTGATGCAAAGACAATCACCTGTTTTACCCATCTGAGGGCCAAACCACTGATCATCACCGACACGACAACCGTTGTAAAAACCCTGCCTTTGCCTGAATTCAGGTTATTGCCTGAAGCAGAAAAAGTCCCGACATCCAGCATTTCTGTATATGCCTACTCCTCTTTCGCTGAAACCAATGAGCAGCTCAACAGTTTTTTCAAAGGCAAGGTCTATTCCGCAAGAGGACACACTGCCACCATAAAAGACATACATGCATATGCTTCGGTAAACGGGTTAACCGTCGCGGTTCAGACAGACGGTGTCCTCAAAAGCAAGTTTTTTATCAGCGGGCAACCTGTTTTCGACACATCCAGCCAGAAGTTCGAAATTCAAAACTTTGATTTCAGCGTCGATTCGAAAAACGTGTTTTTGCAAGCCGGTGAAGAACTCCTGCATAACCAGATAAAAGAAGCGATAGCCTCAAAGCTTTACCTGAATCTGGACTCCCTTATCAGCAGAATCCCCGACCTTGTCCATGATGCAATTTCCAAAGAAAAGGCAGGTAAAACAATCAGCCTGACCCTCGGCGGTTTAACCATTCAAAGCTGT
>JAKSDB010000341.1 GCA_022360415.1 Chlorobiales bacterium | reverse complement strand
ATCCTCATGTTTACATGTACATTCCGGTTTCTCTGGCTCCGTTCGCCTCGTACTCAGACCGCTCATTACAATGTATTGACATATCAGTTAATTCGTTACGTGACTTTTTTGTGCTAGCCCTGTGAAAAAGGGCTACAAAAATTTCGCGGGAAGGCATGTCTTTCCAGGATAATGAAACGGTATGGAAAGTTTTTCTGAAAGCGTCGAAAAGGTTCTCGGGATGCTACAGGAAAGCCCTGAAGGATTCAAAGATCAAGACGGTTTTCCAGGAAGTCCTCCGACTCCGCATCCCTGGTATCCTTGCGCTCTAACTCGAAGTCATCGGTTTTCTTGCGCAGAATGATGGTTCCTTGGTTATCGATGGCATAATAATAGACCGCCTCATCGTCTATCTGCAGTTCCTTTCTGATCTCCGAGAATTTAGCTGATTGCATGAGTGTGCTCCTTCATCCGTTGTATTGCTTGTATCTGATTCAGGTAATGAACGGTTTCTTCCTGTAAATGTAGGGAGTATGTGCTTCAATAAGAAACCGGTTTTACTCTATGAGACCTCTGTTTATTGTTTGACAAATACCTGCTCATTCCTGCCCGGAAATACTTGCAGCAGCACTCCTTTCTCCATCATCGCGTTCCATTGCTCCATCAGCATTCCTTTGCCGTCGTTACACTGGACGTTGTTCGGCCTGAGCAGCACCGGAACCCGGATGGTCTGTCCCGGTTTGAGAGGCGGAATGTTGATATAATAGTCTTTCGGCTGGAAAGGAAAGTAAAAGGCCTTTTTCTGTTGGTGGATCAGGCAACTGATCGCATCGGTAGCTTTTGCCGTCGGGTTGGAGACCTCCAGGAGCAGCATGGCGTCGCGATACTGGTATTTGGGATTCAGGCGGAGCCATTGGCTGCCGTCGGTTCCGTTTTCAGCGGTTTTTCTGACTTGTGATTCCAGATAACGGATCGCTTCCGCCACATCCTCCTCGCTCAAACCCGGCGAGATCTCCGAAGCGATTTCTGCGATAAGGTACTCTTTGCCGAGGCTCATCATGCCATCGAAGTTCGGAATAGCCGGCGGCATCCCCATGGCTATCAGGCCATAGTCCAGGCTGATTTTAAACACATTCTGGCAGGTATCACCGCACCCGACGGTATGTTGTGCCACTGATATAGCGTGCGTCAGCGCTTCATTTTTCAGATTCTCATAGGTGTTTGCGACACGGTTGACACAGTCCCTGACAAGGTCGACAAGATTGCCTATGGCGCCTTTAATTGCATCCCAGGCGCCCCTCGATCCGTCGTCGCGGGGAATATAGAGAGCGTCACCTTTGCTGTAGCCGAACATCGGCATGTCTTTCGTCACGATAAAGTGGCGGTCCCAGTCGGACATGTACGGTTGGAATGGCTCGTAGCTGACAATACTGATTTTCGGCGCATGCACGTCAGGACGCTCAGGATTGGGATTGGGGTCGCCGTACCAGACAAATTGCGAGTTTCCCGGGGTAGAAAGATGCATAACTGCTGCCTGTGAGGGCGTGGCTGTCAGGTTGTTGTTCCTGTCGAGAGTAATGATGCGGACATAGAGCGAATAGGCGCGAGGGGTTTCCGTAGTTCGTTTGAATTGCGGAGTTGTGCTTGATTGCTGAAATTCCGGTTTTTTCTGATTTACTTTCGTCAGCGTCGGCAACGTTTTTTTCTGCAAGGTCAGAGGCTGTTTCT
>JAKSDB010000313.1 GCA_022360415.1 Chlorobiales bacterium | reverse complement strand
TCCCGGATGTCAGCATACACCATCGTTCGGCACAACAGCACGGCGGCAGGTATCACAAAAAAAATAAGTCCTCACACCCTCCGGCATACCTTTGCCACGCATCTTCTGGAGGGCGGTGCGGACCTCCGGGCTGTCCAGGAAATGCTCGGGCACAGCTCGATTATCGCCACACAGATTTACACCCATATCGACCGTTCCTTCATCAAGGAGGTGCATAAGACGTTCCACCCCAGAGGGTAAAATCCTGTTGAACTGTTGATTTGTTGACCCCGACATGTCGGGATTGTCGGGCAGACACATGGGTCTGCCCCTACATTTCTGGCTTCGGGTTTCTTGATTCCTGCTTCATTCCATGAGAACCGCGAGTTTGCTACAATACGCTCACGATAAATTTTTGCCTTTTTACTTTTGAATTTTGACTTTGTCCTTACCCCTTGATCACCGCGACAGGTTTCAGAAAAGCAACCTTTGTTGCAATACCGGCAGCGGCAACCGTATCGACAACATCATTGATATCCTTGTACGCTTGGGGAGCTTCTTCGGCAAGTCCTTTCATCGAGCCCGCCTGAACGGAAATCCCTTCAGCTTCAAGCGTTTTCCTGAGCTGTTCTCCGTACACCGTTTTTTTTGCTCTGGTGCGTGACATCCGCCTTCCTGCCCCGTGACAGCAGGAGCCGAACGATTCGGCAAGGGAACGTTCGCTCCCCACCAGCACAAAAGACCCTGTTCCCATGCTGCCGGGAATGATCACCGGCTGGCCGGGAAAAGCCCTTGTGGCACCCTTACGGTGCACAAGCACTGTTGTTTGCTTACCGTCATCCCGATGCTGCTCGAGCTTGGCAATATTGTGACAAACATCATAGACAACCTGAAGATCAGCCGTGGGAATAATTCTTTCCCAGCTCTTGCGTATCTCCCAGGTTATGAGCTGACGGTTAGCCCAGGCAAAGTTCGCTGCAGCCGACATGGCATGAAAATAATCCTGTCCTTCCTTTGAGCGGAACGGAACACAGGCAAGCTCCCTGTCGGGCACCCTGATATCATACCGAAACATGGCTGCCGCCATGATTTTCAGATAATCCGATGCTGTTTGATGACCCAGACCCCTCGATCCGGTGTGTACCTGTATCACGACCTGACCTTTCTTCAATCCAAGCGACCCGGCTGCTTCACGATCGTAGACATCATCCACACTGTCGATCTCCATAAAATGATTACCGGCTCCAAGCGTGCCGAGCTGATCCATTCCACGAGCCTTGGCCTTGTGCGACAGAGCTGCCGGATCAGCCTCGACAGACCTGCCATCGGACTCCTGATTCAACAGGTCATCCTCGTTTCCATAACCGAAACCCACCATTCCGGCCGCACCGTTTTCAAGCACGACATCAAGCTCTTTCTCGCTGAACGTTATCCTGTTACCGTGCCCCACACCCGAAGGAACGTTGCGATACATCTCTTTGGCAAGCAAGGGTATTTTTTCCCGGATATCATCATAGAATATGCCGCTCCTCAGCAGCCTCACCCCGCAGTTGATATCATAACCGATACCCCCCGGCGATATAACCCCTTCCTCCGGGTCAAAAGCGGCAACCCCCCCGATTGGAAAGCCGTATCCCTCATGAATATCCGGCATGGCAAGAGCATATTTACGGATCCCGGGAAGCATGGCAACATGAACCAGCTGCTGCAATGAACGGTCGGCAAATATCTGATCGAGCATTGCTTCGGAAGCATAAAACCTTGCCGGCACAAGCATTCCCTTCACCGTGTCCGCAGGAATTTCCCACAA
The DNA here is from genome assembly GCA_022360415.1 of Chlorobiales bacterium. Taxonomy (GTDB): domain Bacteria; phylum Bacteroidota; class Chlorobiia; order Chlorobiales; family Chlorobiaceae; genus Prosthecochloris. The sequence goes on along the minus strand of JAKSDB010000313.1, from coordinate 1,324 downwards.
GCACGAATTTACCCGGTGCAAACTGCTCTTTCTGAACAAGAGAACTGTCATTCATTTCCCTCAAATTCTTCGAGCCACTCAATCGCTTTGGGTTTGCCAAGGTCAGCGGCGGCGCGAATATCCTTAAGCGCGCCGGCGGTATCTTTCAGAGCAAGCTGCGCAAGCCCGCGGCGATAGAGCGCCTTGTCATAATCTTTCTCGATCTCAAGCGCCTTTGTATAGTCCGCAATTGCCTCGGCATAGTGTCCGAGCTTGTAATAGGTCTTGCCTCTCCTGTACAGTGCCTTGTAATACTCCTTTTTCAGCGAGATCGCCTTGTTGAAACCCTCGAGTGCTTCAGAATACTTCTCAAGCCTGTAAAGCGATTTGGCACGGTGATAGTTTGCTTTGGCATTTCCCGGCTCGAGTTTGATAGCGCCGTTGAAACGCTTGAGCGCTTCACCGTACTCTTCCTGATCATACAGTTCCTTGCCCTCTTCAATCAGCGCGTCTGCTGTTTCGGCAAAAACCGGCACTGAGAGAAAGAGGAAAAGCAAGAAAAACCCAAAAACAAAGAAAGCACGCATGATTGGCATCTCCGTTAATATTTATGGCAAGAAGGACAACTCCTGCCAGCAGCACCGTAAAACTCTATTTCCATGAAATACCAGAGACCTGAAATGAGGGAAAGTCATTCCCTGAGTTTTATGTAAATCTTTCCTTCCTTTACTTCCACAGCTTCAATGCCATCGGAAAACCCTTTCCAGAAACCCGGCTCGTTGCCGAATTCCTCCACAAGGTCAACGTTTTTAATCCCTCCGAGCCATGCATTCGGCAATGGCACACCCATAATGCTGATTCCTCGCAGCTTTATCACCGGTCTGTCCCCTCGATAGGCAAGCTCGAGCCCGGCACGCGCACGGATAGTTTTACCGCCGAGAACAGGAAAGTCGGGATCAACAGGGACAAGAAGCCTGGCACTGACCAGGTTTCTGGAAAGATCGATAGCCGCTTTTTTTGCAAGGTCGGTATTGTTGGCAAGCAGGGCATTGATTTCACGCTCGGAAAGGTAAATTTCCCGCTTACCGTCCTCTTCGCTATATGGCTCGGGTTTGAGAAATCCTTCAGGCGTAAGCTCATCCTCCCTTACGCCCCCGAACATGTCCCCAAGCGATATGCCGCTTGCCTGCTCGATTCTTTCGAGCTTTCCCGCAAGCTCACGTTTTTCACGCTCGTTGAGCTCAACCGGCTTAAACGGTGCGGGGAAAAGGAAAAAACGCACAACAAGCAGGGTGACCGTTACAGTAACCAGAACTATTCCAACCCCGATAGCAAAAACCTGGGA
>JAKSDB010000067.1 GCA_022360415.1 Chlorobiales bacterium | reverse complement strand
TACCAGCATTACAGCCATATCGCCGAAGCGGTCTCCATACCGGTTATCGTTTACAACGTCCCGGGAAGGACCGGGCGCAACATGACGGCAGAGACAATTCTCAGGCTGGCGAACGACCATAAAAACATCGCCGCGGTGAAGGAAGCATCGGATAACATGAGCCAGATAATGGAACTGCTTGCTCTTCGCCCCGACAGCTTTTCCGTTCTGACGGGAGAAGATCCGCTCATTCTGCCTTTCATGGCGCTCGGCGGAGACGGCGTCATATCGGTTGCGGCAAACCAGGTACCGGCGGAAATCAAGAAGCTCCTGACCGAAATACACGAATGCAACCTCGAAGAAGCCAGAACGATCAACAACAGGCTTCGCAGGCTTTTCGAGCTCAACTTTATCGAAAGCAATCCTGTACCGGTCAAGTACAGCCTGTCGTTGATGGGTATGATAGAAGAAGTTTACCGCCTGCCGCTGGTAGCCCTACAGCAGGAAAACAAGGAAAAGGTTAAAGCAGAGCTCAGAAACCTGGGGCTTGTCAGCTGACAGCCCCGAGTTTCCGGACAAAATCGTCAAGCTGCTCCTTCGTGCGTTTTTCAGTCACGGCCACCAGCAACCCTTCATCGCCGACAGCCGCAAGATCATAACCGGCCAGAATCCCCTGCTCGAACATCTTTTTAACGACATCTTCTGCCGGCGCAGGTGTCTCTACGACAAACTCCCTGAAGAAAGGCCTGTCATACTTCAGTGAATAATCCGGCAGTTCGGCAATCTTTTCGGCAAGATAATGGGACTTCTGCAGGGAATGCTCTGCGACCTCCCTCAATCCTTCCTTTCCAAGGAGCGCAAGATAAACCACAGCCTGCAAAGCGTTGAGCGCCTGGTTCGTACAGATATTCGACGTTGCCTTTTCACGGCGAATGTGCTGCTCCCTTGTCTGAAGAGTGAGAATAAAACCGTCTTCACCATCCCGGTCTTTCGTCAAACCGACAAGCCTGCCGGGCATTTTGCGGACGTAGTCTTTTTTGACCGCGAAGATACCAAGATAAGGACCGCCGAAATTCAATGCGCTGCCAAGCGGCTGCCCTTCGCCGACAGCGATATCCGCTCCGTAATTGCCCGGAGCTTCCAGAATTCCCAGAGAAACCGGGTCGGCGGAAACGATGAAAAGCGCTCCGTTATCATGTGCAATTTCCCCGATGCGATTGACCTCTTCAAGGCATCCGTAGAAGTTGGGCTGCTGAACGATGACCGCCGCAGCGGTGTCATCAACTGTTTTTTTCAGATTTTCGACATCACAAACACCATCCTGCAACCCGTTCTGGATCACGGTACGATCGCCCCCGGCCTCAATGAACGTCTTAAGAACGTGCAGTGCATTCGGATGGAGCCTGCCTGCAACAACGACCTTCGAGCGGCCGGTAACAGCCATTGCCATCGAAACGGCCTCGGCAAGAGCCGTAGCGCCGTCATAGAGCGACGCATTCGCAGTGTCCATGCCGTAAAGGCGGCATATCATGCTCTGATATTCGTAGATAGCCTGAAGGGTGCCCTGCGACACCTCGGCCTGGTAAGGGGTATAAGCGGTATAGAATTCGCTGCGGGATGTAATGGTTTTAACCGCAGGGGGAATATAATGGTCATAGGCGCCCCCGCCCAGATAACTGACATGATTTGCTGTCGATACATTTTTCGCGGCCAGCTCTTCCATAAGCTGCAATATCCTCGGTTCGGAAAGCGCTTCGGGAAGATCAAGCGGTTTTTTCAGCCGTAGCTCCCGGGGAATGTCAACGATCAGATCATCAAAGGATGCCGCGCCTATTCCTTTGAGCATCTCATTGCGGTCACTGTCTGTGCTGGCAATAAATGGCATTGCGTTTCACTCCCCCACTGTTTGCTTGTACTCCTCTGCCGTCATCAGCACATCGAGCTGCCGAGGATCGTCTATGGCAAGCTCGATCATCCAGCCCTCGTCATAGGGACTGGTGTTGACAACTTCCGCTGCATCGAGGGCCTCGTTAACTTTAGTGATCGCACCTGCAACAGGCGCATAAAGGTCGGCAACGGTTTTCACGGCTTCTACCGTACCGAAAACCTCATGCTTTTTCAGCGATGTTCCAACAGGCTTTAACTCGACAAAAACAACGTCACCCAGCTCGGACTGGGCAAAATCGGTTATTCCAACACGCACGGTACCGTCTTCGAGCACCTTGACCCATTCATGGTCACTGGTATAGCGAAGGTCATCAGGAAAATTCATGGCCGCGAAGGGTTAAATAGTTCTGTGAGCTTGTTACTGATCTGTTAAAAACCCAAGGTACTATTTTTTTGTGTCAGGGAAAAGATGGAGCAATGTCTTGCGGCATGTTGAATTGTTGATTTGTTTTAGAAAAGGTGGCTTGAGAGAAGCCATTTGCAGTGGAAGAAGAATAGTATAGGTCCTATAGGTCTTATGGGACTTATAGGACCTATCAAAGAGCCGGGATCACATCTGCTCACTCCGAAAGGGCGCTTCAAAAATGAGGATTTTTGCTCAAGATCAAGAAGTGTTCACAACCTGAAACGATCGACATTCTTAACCGGCAGAGAAACCGGATGGGTGCCTTGAAAAACCGTCGCGAGAGTTTCGAGAGCAAGACGAACGGAGCGCAGGAACCCCTTTCTATCCGCTCAACGAAGCTATCGGAAGCCGCAGCAGGTTTTTCGAGACACCCTACACCAACCGTTGGCGCATCGCCTCGTATAGCAACACCCCCGCCGAAACGCTCACGTTCAGCGACTCGACACATCCTGCCATCGGGATACGTACCAGGCTGTCGCACTGCTCCCGGCTCCGGGCACCAAGCCCTTCTCCTTCACTGCCCATGAGAAGCACGGATGGCTGTCTTAAATCAATATCCGTATAGTTTTTTTCGGCCTGCATATCTGCCGCGACAACCTGGAATCCTTTTTCCCGAAGCGTCTTGAGGCACGCCGCAAGACTCCGCACCTTGCATAACCGTATATGCGAAGCCGCACCTGCCGATGCCTTGTGCACCGTGGCGTTGACAGGAGATCCTTTACCTTCGACCAGGATCACGGCGTCCGCGGCAACCGCTTCAGCTGTGCGAATAATAGCTCCGACGTTATGCGGGTCGTTCAATCCGGGCAGAATAACAATCAGGGGATTGGTATTGCGGGGAGTATCGAGGATCTCCTCGAGACCGTAATAGCGTATCGTGCTTATCAGCGCACACACTCCCTGGTGCTTGGTCGTTCCTGCAATCTCGCCCAGCTTTTCGAGGCGAGCTTTTCCTACCGGAACTTTCGATCTTCTGGCTGTAATGAGAACTTCTTTGAGCTTGTGATGCCCGGTATTGAACTGCGTATATATCTTCTCGATCTTTTCAGGATCAGAAGCAAGCAGTTCGAGAACCGCGTTCCTGCCATAGACAATATCCTCCATATCATTCCTTTCTTTCTACCGCAATTTCATGGTTCAGTCCAGGGTCATGCAGAATGTAATGCAAGAAGCCTGAACCTAACAAGCTGAAACGTAAATTAAGGTTTATCAATATTATTTTTTTTGATATCTTTCCCTCTTCAAAAAGGAGATCAGCATAGGTATAATACACCACGTGGTTTAGCACTTTGGCCTGCAGGCCGGAATCCAACACGCCTTTCTTCCTGAACTGACGTCATCTCCATTTTATCAGGTAAATCGCCTGATACTCAACAGCTAGGCACAATCAAGCAAACGTAAAACTGTTTTTCAAAGAGAGAGAGTTACAATGAGTCAGAATAATACATCATCGCAAGGTAACGGCGCGACCGCTCAGGTTGCTTCTCGTGAAT
>JAKSDB010000158.1 GCA_022360415.1 Chlorobiales bacterium | reverse complement strand
GGGCAGGAAGGGTGACACAGGTTTCATTGCGATTGATGAAGTGAAACAGTGTGAGGTAGGGGCTGTATGGGTTCGTTTGCTGACAGGTGAAAACAGGGGGTATGGTTATGTTAATGATGCCACTCCGGAACTTTCGATTGCCGTTATACCTGAATACCGGGATAGTGGAGTTGGGACTAAGCTGCTCACCCGCCTTCTGAAGGAAACCGAGGGCAGATGGAAATCGATTTCACTGAGCGTAACGTTGGACAACCCGGCAGTGCGATTGTATCGGCGTTTTGGATTTGAATCTGTATGTACAAGCGGCGATTCGCTGACAATGATAAAGAGGTTAAGTAGAGGAAAAAGAAGAAAATGAAAAAAGTTATACCGCCGGTTTTATTTGTTATCTGCATCGTTGTCATGGTGGGGCTTTGGCTGGTGTTTCCAATTATGCAGTTTGTTACATTTCCGATCAGTTTGGTCGGTATTCTGCCTCTTGTAGCGGGGCTGGGAATTGCCAAGCGAGGTTCTGATATTTTTGAAAAAACAGGAACGAATATCGAGACGTTTGATGATCCGGATATCTTGGTTACAGATGGTCTCTATCGAATAAGTAGAAATCCAATGTATCTTGGTTTTCTTGTGGCTTTACTTTGAGTGGCTATTGTGCTTGGAAATTTTTCATCGATCCTGGTTGTCATTGTTTTTTTTGTGATAACAGACCGCTGGTATATCAATTTTGAAGAAGAAGTTATGGCTAAAAAATTTGGCGACCGGTATGCAGAGTACAAAAAGAAAACAAGGCGCTGGCTGTAATATATGCCGCCGGTTACGTGCAGGGTTCGGCAATCGGGAAAGAAGAGAAGGTATGTAACTCATGAGTTGTAAAAACCGGTTTCCTTTCAGGGTCGGGACGACCTCCTACATCATTCCCGACGAAATAATTCCCAACATCGAGTACCTGAAAGACAAGGTTGACGACGTGGAACTGGTGCTGTTCGAATCCGACGAGATGAGTAACCTGCCGTCTGAAGAAGATATCACGGGCCTTCGGAAGATCGCGAGGGAGTATGACCTCACTTATTCGGTTCACCTGCCGCTGGATGTTTATCTCGGCAGTGCCGATAGTGCTGTCAGGAAAAGGTCGGTCGAGAAGTGCCGCCGGGTAATCGAACTGACGGAGGTGCTTAGTCCTTCTGCTTACGTCATGCATGCCGAGGCCGGGCCGGGCATCGACGTCAGCGGCTTTTCCGGCAGGGAGAAAAAGAACTTCGCAAACAGCTTCCACGCTTCCCTCGAAAAACTTTTTTACGACGTCTCCGTTTCTCCTTCCGAGTTTTGTGTCGAAACACTCAACTATCCATTTGATATCCTCGACGAGGTGATATCTGCGCTCGGTCTTTCCGTGACTCTCGACATCGGCCATCTGGAGCTCTACGGTTTTTCTGTGGATGACCATCTTGAACGGTATCTCCCGCAAACCCGTGTGCTGCACATGCACGGTATCGAAAACGGAAAGGATCACAATGGATTGCAGCATATGAGGGACGAAACCCTTGATACGGTTATGAAGGCTTTATCCGGGAATCAGCTTGCTGAAAGGGTTTTTACCATGGAGATATTTTCGGAGGAAGACCTGCTTTCATCTATCATGGAGCTGGCGCGTTACGGAAACCTGAAATGAGTCTCCGGCATGCCCGACAATCGTTCAATTTAGGAGAAAGTAAGCCTCATTCTTCCGGAAGTGTTTCCGGCTTTTCTTTCGCTTCAGTTTCCTCTTTTGTCTCTCCGTCCTTGCCTGTTTCCTGCGCTCCGACTTCATCCGTTGCGTCTGTCGATGTCAGGGGCGGGTCGATGGTGAAATCGATGCCGTACAGGTAATCGTCCTTTACGATCACAAGGCGTTCTTTGCCTGAAACCGAAAGCGTGTAATTGCCGGGCTGGAGCCCTTTCGTCCTGTAGTAGCCGAACAGGTTCGTCAAGGCGGTATCGATCACCTTGCCGTTTTCATCTTTAACCGTCACTTTTCTGTCTCCCAGGGCTTTTGAATCGTGACCGGCGACCTTCCCGGCAATCGAATATTCTGCATAAACCGGGATAACTATCTCGCTGACCGCTCCGTTCAGCACTTCCACGTAGGTTGTTTTTTTCGCAATATTGAGTTCGAGAGGAAGATTTTCGGCGTCTACGCCCACCTCGTAAACACCCGGCTTCAGGTTCCCCACGAAAAACGAACCGTCAACCTGGCGCTGCCCCAGCTTTCTCCGGTTGAGCAGGATCTTCACGTCATTGATATCGGAAGATTTCAGGTTCGTTTCGTTCATGATCTTGAGTGACCCGGCAAGTCCTCCGCGAGTATGGCTGATAGCGGTGCGGTTGATAGGGTAGAACCGTTTGCCCGATCGTCCGATGTCCCATGTGAGCGCAAGTGCAATATACTGTCTCGCTTCAGGGGGTATGAGATTGGAAAAACTATCTTCAGTTTCGAGCTGCTGCGCGTTGTTCATGTTGTAGCTGTACTGGAGGCTCAGCTGAAGCCCGGCATTGACGAACTTGTTCCATGCAACGGAGTAACCGGTCTGGTTGCCGGTATGTGACAACCCCAAACGTATAAGATCGTAACGGTTGCCGCCTGGATACCAGTCGAAATACAGGCTGCTTACATTATCACCTGTTTTGAAAGCATAAGAGTGAAGCGCCCTGCCCTGGAATGAGCGGCTGAAGTCATAACCAAGGTCTGCCTGTGCCACCCTGTTTTCGTAGGTAACCGAAAGGTCGCTTTGAGGGGTGGGGGTTATGTTGGCTTCATAACGATATTTTCTGTCGTCATTAGGCAAAGCGGACAGCATCAGGTCGGGAATGACATACCAGTAGACGCCTGGAAGAAGATATTTGTCGAGAGGCTGGCTGCCGGTCCTGTTGTACTTGCCGTACAGAAGCAGGTCGAACGGTTTGATTATCCCGGTGCTGAATCGAAGCGAATGGTTCTGCTGCTTTTCCTGGGAGTCTTTTGAAAATCCCTCTTCGGTGAGGCGCCCTGCATAGGAGAGTACCCAGTCAAGACCTCTTCCCTCGATACGGTACTCCGTTGAGTAACGATTGTTAGACCATGCTCCGTATGTTGCCACTCCCCAGTTTTCTCCTATTGAAAGAACGGTGCCGGCAAAAGCCTCGGGTTTTCCGTTTTCCGGATCAAACTGGACGCCTGTTTCAAGCGTCATTCTGTTGTGTATACCGTAAATCAGGTGGCCGAACGCCATCCACGAAGCCTCTTCGGACGATGTCCGGTTCAGCGGGTTGCCGGTTATTCCGCCTCCGGCCCTGACGAGGAGCTCGTGTGCCGGGAACGTCCGGTTAAGGATCGACATGGTATAATCAATGATCGCAAGGGGTTTTTCGCGCAACGTCCTTTCATAAATGTATACGACGGTTTTTCTAAGGTCGGACGTCATCCTGACATTGGGGAACCGGTACCGGCCGTTCAGACTTACGCGCTGCCTCGCGACAACGATGCCGTCAAGCCTCAATTCCGCAATTGACGCGGGCGGGGCGTTCCCTTCGATTGTTCTCTGCTGTGTTCTGTCAAGGGAAAGAAACGCATCGGAATCGCTGTACCTCTCGAAATCCAGCTGATGGAGTATCGACTTGTTGTTCCATCCAGCCTGCACACCGGTGAAGTCGAAACCCGGTAAAATTGAAAAGAGGTCGGATGAGCCGGTGCCGACCCTCAAGGCGGTCTTGCTGTTGTAGGTGGTCCAGTGATAGCGTGAGGGGGGAAAACGCTCTGTGGGATCTCCTTCGAAGGTGATATCCCAGACCCCGCCTGCAAATCTTCCCCCGGCCTCCACGATCACTTCCCTGTCGAGAATTCCGTCAAACTCGTATGTTACCTGCGGCTCGAAGCGCAGGAACGAAAGAGAGCTTGATGGTGCTCTGATATCGGGAGAGATATCCGGTACGGATGCTTTTTTTCCTGAGGGTTTGCCCGGTGACCAGGGGACATCCAGTGCAAGCGCAAAGACCGATTGCACGAATCTTCCCTTTACATAGAAAGACTTCTCGAGCTGGTTGAATGATATGCAGGGGATGTTTTCGATTGGTTCCAGAGAGGCAGAATCGAAGGAAAGCTCTCCAAGGGTGGTTTGATAGGTCGAGCCATCTTTTTTCGACGGTTCACCTTTCAGTTTTGTTTCCTGAATGAACAGGTTAAAGGGAATCCAGTAGGTGTCATTCCACCGGTAGCAGATGTGGTCGCCGGCTGACTTTTTGTTAAAGAAAACTTCTACAAGAAGCGGTTCAGGCTGCCCTGGTTCGGCAGCCTGAACACGGTGTGCAGTAATAGAACTGTGCAGACCGGAGAGAAGGAAAGAAAGTGCGATCAGTCGCCCGATGAAGCTCATAGGCCGTTACCCTCGGCATTAGTCAGCGCGATACGGGATATGTTTTTTCAATCTTTTTCTCTCCAAGTTTGCCGGAAACCGCGACAATGTAAGAGCCCGGTGCGGGAAGTGACGGAAGCTGTGTTACAATGGTGCGGGTGTTGCCCGGCAGCACTGGAGTCTGGTTCAACTGGCCTGCCGCAACAAGCCCGTCCGGGGCCTTTTTGGCACTTTCACCAAGAAGGTACTTTTCAGCACTTTCGGTGCCAGGGAAAGCACCTTTCTTCCAGATGGAATAGGTTCCCGTCAATCTCGTGTGAACGTTGCCGCTGTTCGAGATGGAGGCTTTCAGTGAGTTATCTCTTTTGTCGAAAGAAAGTGTTTTCAAAACAGAGGAGTGACGGGTCGGGTCAGCGTTCGCGTAAACACCCACACCGAGCTTGAAGAGAACCTCAACAGGGGTCTCGGCTTTGGCTGGCGTATCATCGATGCGCTCCTCTGTAAAATAAATGAGTGCCCTGTGCTCTCCCGGCGCGGGTTTTACCGTCGGGCGGATTGAAAGGCGGACAACCTGGCTTTCTCCGGGTTTGAGCACGAATGACGTTGGATTAATCAGCATCCACTGGTCGAGGGATTGCTCGGTCGGGGGCAGCAGTTTTACTTCATTGTTTTCGTCAAGGGTCCAGTTATAGACATCTACCTTGACTTTGGTCGGTGTCTTTTTCAGATTGAAAATCCTGAGGGACTCGTTGACCGGTTTGGAGCCGATTGAAAGTTCAAGCATCGAGGGAGAAACCCCGATCTGTCCGGGAGGAGTGGGCTCTTCTGCTTGAACGATGGCCGCAGCAGAAGTCATTGCTGCGATGAGGAGCGCCGTTAACAGTTTTTTCATGATGATTAGAGTGTTGTGATTGTTATTTCAATGGTGCCAAAATATTTGCCGGATCTTCTCGCCTGCGAGAGGTCGAAGTCAAGATCCGCCCGGCCAAAGCATCTGATCTTTTTCTTGTTTTTTTGCTCGCATTGAATCGGTTTTTTCGTAATGTTTGCCATTATCAGGGACGAACTGTCGTTTTTATGAGAAAGCGCGTTGACTACGCCGCTTCTGCTGAGAATTCTGTACGACACTCTCTGCGCCATGCCGTGGGAGAACATCCCGTCTTCATCTTCGCTTTTGTTGTACTGGTAATACCATAACAGAACGTTTTTCCGTGAAACCTTCGCAGTGGTGTAAACCTCTTCAAGCCGCAGCCCGGGGGTATCTACATCACTGCTGCCCCAGGCGACATCGGCCTCGAAGGGGCTGATCGAAGCAGAGACCCCGCTGCTGAACAGTCCTATTTCTCTGAGCGACACAGCTTCGAGCTTCCTGGCCTTGTAGATCTTGTATTTGCCGTCGTCAGAATAAGCGGCATCTGTAAACAGCGCCTGCGCAATACAACACAAGGCTGCCAGCAGGAGTTTTGTTTTGCCTGATTTCTTCCCGGTCACAGTTCGCCGTCAACCAGTTTTTCAGATTGCTGCCGCAGTAATGGTATACTGCCCGCCGGAATGCTTGCCTGCACGGTTTGTTTTGCTGAAATCAAGGTCAAGCATAATACTGCCGATGGTGGCCGAGGCCTTGGCGATGCCCCCGAGATTGGTCTTGATCGACTCCCCGGTGTTTTCACCATCGCTTACCTTGACGTTTGACATGCCGATTACCGATGTGCCGTTCGAGAGCTCACTACCACCTGTCGGGATCGTTACAGTTACCGAAGCAAGTCCGTTGTTGGAAAAGCCCCTGACCGCCCAGACATTAGGCATGGTGACGGTCGTTTTCGTCCCTTCCAGTTCCAGGTTTGCGGTCATAAGGTTTGCAGTCGAGAGCTGGTCTCCTGAAGTCGAGCCGTCCCAGGAAACCGACATGGTGTTGTCTCCCTGGGCAATTGCTTCGGAAGTCGGGGTTTCAAAGTTAAGTGTCAGGGCGGAATAGTAATGAAGAACTATAAACTGCGGGATATTGGCTGTGACCTGGGCGGTTCCGCTGCTTGACTCCTTGCCGCTGCTTTGGGCATAAGAGTTTGCCGAGAGGCTGCCGGTGAAAAAGACACAGAAAACCATCGCCTGAAATAATCTTTTGTACAGCATGGTGCTTTAGTTTGGGGTTAGGGGATCACGGTTGCATTTACCAAAAAAAATATGGAAAATGTTATTGAAAATGAAACAATTGTTGCTACGCTTCTACCGAAAATGATGTGATGTCTCTCCGGGTACAGCCCGCCCCGACATCCGAATGAAAGGATGACAGGCTCAGATGGTCGTGGCAGTGATGGTGTACTGCCCGCCCGAGTGGCTGCCCGAGTGTGTTGTTTTCGAGAAATCCAGCTCCATTTCGATGTTGCCTGCGCTGGCCTTGCTTTTCGAGATACCGTTGAGTTTCGTGGTGATCCTCGTGCCGCTCTGTGCATCGTCGCTGACCTTCACATTCTTCATCGTGATTTCCGAAGCACCCTTCTGCATCTTGTCTGAAGGCACCGAGACTTCTACCCGTGCATTTCCGCTCTGCGAAAACCCTCTGACTGCCCAGACATTGTTGAGTTTGACACAGGTTTGTGTTCCATCGAGCTCGAGCGAAGCGTTCATCAGGCTTTTGGCATCGAGACCGTTTCCGCTGGTGTTGCCGTCCCAGTCAGTGTCGAAGTCATTGCTGCCTTCGTTAAGCGCTTCTGCCGTCGGGGTAT
>JAKSDB010000255.1 GCA_022360415.1 Chlorobiales bacterium | reverse complement strand
CACCAGACCGATGATCAGAATGCCCGCAAAAACAAGCGCTTCGATCAAGGCGAACTCACCAAGCTGTTTAAAAACAGTTGCCCAGGGAAAAAGAAACACAACCTCGACATCGAAAATGATGAAGATCAGGGCAACGACGTAAAAACGTATATTGAATTTTATCCATGCGGACCCTACAGCCTCTTCACCGCATTCGTAAATCGCAAGTTTTTCAGGATTGGGTCTGCTGGGGCGTAAAAGGCGGGCTGTCAGATAACCACCGACGACAAAAATGATACCGAGGAGGAGGAAAACAAAAACGGTGCCGAAATCACTCAACGTTTGGTCCATAAGAGTAAATTTGACGTTGATATCCCTGGCTCATGAAAGACTGATGTATCAAGTTTTGAACAAGTGCGCGCAATATAAGTAAAATTGCTGTTGAAACCATAAAAAAGGCAAGAAAGAAAAAACACATGCCGATAACAACCATACCAAGAAGCCTGAATAAAAATAACAGCCAAACAAGGAACGGAATCAGCGCCTCTCTGTGAATATTTTTTCGCTCAGAGAGACAAGATAGCGGAAAGCAAAAATAATCAACAACAATGAAAAAAGCAGCACAAGAGAATGGACAATCCATGGCTCCCCTATAAAAGAGACAAGTAACGTTCCGAGTGTTACTGAAAGCAGCAGCCACAGGATCGGGAGCCAGGCTATGATAAAAACAATCCGCAGCCCGGTTATCAACCATCGTTTTCTTTTCTCACCCATTTTCATCCGGAGTTTCATCAAAAAACAGCCCTCCGATCTGTGCTGCAAGAGCAGGATCGAGATGCTTCAATATTGTATACTGTTTTTTCAGTCCTCTGAAATCCCCCTGGGAAAGGCAATACATAGCCATTTTACAGTGCGGCTCCGCTCCATCCGGTTCAAGCTCGAGCGCTTTTTCGATCACAGCTCTTGCCTTGTCGTACTCACCAGCGTCGATATAGACATCCCCAAGAAGGCAGTACGCATCGACATAGGCAGGGTCGATCTCCAATGCCCGCTCGAGAGTGGTGATAGCGGCATCCTCTTTTCCCATCGTAAGCTGAACAAACCCGAGATTTTTATAAGCGTTCAGAAACTCCCGGTCAAGGGCAACGGTGCGAAGAAAATCCTGCCCTGCCTGCCTGTAGTTTCCACTCGACATATGGGCGACCCCCCTTGAATAAAGAGCGTTTACATTCCGGCGGTCTTTTTCGATCAGGCCGTCGAGAATGCCTACCGCCTCACTGTACCGTCCTCCGTTAATGTAGGACAGGGCAAGCTCATAGGACTTTCCTTCCTCACCGGGGCAATTCCCGGCATCCCCCTCATGCCTGTTAATTTCCTGCATGTTTATTCATTTTTTTGCAGGCTGCATATTTTCGAATGTACCCTGAATTGCATCGAGTTTTTCTACCTGATCGACAATACGCGATGAAAGCCATTCGGCAAATTTCGGGTAACCGTTGATACAACGGATATACTGCTTGTAGGTAAACGGTGACTTCTCGAGCAATGTCCTTGCCTCGTATTCTGTTTCGCTGTTATCGGCAAAAAATCCATAAGGGAACATCACCACACTGTCATATCCTTCAGCTACGAACTCCTGAAAAGCTTTCTGTACGGTTTCAGACGTCCACTCTCCCCCTGCCGTGTGATTCATGCACCCCTGTTTCACTCCCTGAAAAACATTCCGCGGATCATCCATGATCCTCTGCTTCATCATCCCGAAAAACTCGCCGGTCTCGTTCAACCCGGTAAAAACCTTTGGAGGATTACCTGCACGGTCCCGCACAAGCGTGCCGTGTATGACAAGCACAAGCCCTTTTTTTTCGCCTTTATCCACATAGGAACGGTCAACATTCTCAAACAGATAGTCGGTATAAATCCTGTGCAGTTCCTGGTCCTGCCAGAGCTTGTTCAGGAGCCGGACTTTTTCAAACTTCTGATCGCCGTAAACATCGCTGACAAACTGGCAGGCCACTCCACAGGAAAAAGCCGATTCGACCGGGATCATAGGAACGACAACCACCCCGTCATAGCTATTCTGCACCTCGAGCAATGTATCTTCGAGATAAGGCGGAACAAAATAATAGGAATCCAGAACGTCAACATCCACGGAAGACAAAACCGGACGGCTTGATTTGCGTATCAGGTTCGCGATGGCCATGGTCTGGGTTCTGTTGGTATCCACAAGAGTGGATTCATAGTTGTGCAGCCGCCAGTCAATGTAATGCCTGGTGGACCTGTAATCCGCGATCAAATAGATCAGGAGTTTCGGGACCTTGACAATCTGGCGCGTAATCACCTTGACTATTCTTCGTGTGCTCGGCCAAAGGTTCCGCAACGTGAGCCTTTCAACTTCGCCGTAGGTTACGATAAGAACAGCATATTTTCTATTCTTCACAATCCGATCCACCACTTTAATTCGGCATACATGACCAGAAAGCCGATCAGGCTGCCCACAAGAGTCTGCATAAAGGTATGTGCCTTAAGGTACACTCTCGACCACATCAGTAGAGGCACAAGCAAAAAAAGCCAGAACGTAACAACCCCGAACTGAAGATACAGCAGGGCTATTGCAGAAGCCAACGTAAGCAGGTGCACACTGATCTTCCATTGAAGGGTGATCAGGAGTATAAGCACAGTGTTAACTGCATTAAACAGTAAAATACCGGTAAAGATTCTGGGAGCCTCGAGTTGCTGCATGATCTCATACCCGAGAAAATTGACTCCGACCATCACCAGCAGAGGTAAAAAACGCTGTTCACGAAACGTAATGTTGTAGTCGGACACCTTCCCGATTTTTTTGAGACCGTATATCAGCAATATGGGAACAATCGTGCTCGCAAGAAAAAGAACCAGGAGATAGTTCCATCGCGACGGATCATCCCTGAACCCGAAACATGCAACCAGGAAATATGCCGCCGGCGCTACAACTACCGGACTGATCACCCAGGATATCAGGGATGCAAAACGAAGGAGCGACATGAAGTAAACAAGGAGCAAAAAAGAAGTTAGGCGGAAAAAGTGCTATCGTGGAAGATAGTTTTTATAATAGAAAAAACCACGTATATTCTTTTTTTATTGCAGATTGCGAGAGTGGTGAAACTGGTATACACGCTAGTCTTAGGAACTAGTGCCGCAAGGCGTAAGGGTTCGAGTCCCTTCTCTCGCACGCTGAGAACAGATGCCTCTGTCAGGGCTGCTCCTCAAAACGACACCGCTATAAATTGTCGTGAGCGGCCTGAGTTCGAGGCGATCAGCGCACAGAAACCGGAATGTACATGAGAGTACCTGAGGATTTCGAGCACTGATCAACGATGAAATCAGATCGCGCAACAAATTTATAGCGGTGTCGAATGCCAAAGTGGCGGAATTGGTAGACGCGCTGGACTCAAAATCCAGTGGGTGTTTAACCCGTGTGGGTTCGAGTCCCACCTTTGGTACGATTGCCTTGCAGCAAAACATGGCCGGCATGGAAAAAATGTATTCGCCCTGGAGAGAGGTATACATGGAGTCCTTCAAGGACGAAAAGCATCCTTATCATCCGGGGAAAGATATCTTTACCGACATCCCTCCTGAAGAAGACGAGGAACGCTATGTCCTGCACCGTGCGGAAAAAAGTTTCATCATCATGAACCTTTTTCCCTACAACTGCGGGCACTTGATGGTCATCCCCTTCAAGCAGACCCCGGAACTTTCAGAGCTCGACGACACGACCAAGCTCGAGATCATGCAGCTCACCGATGTCTGCATGGAAGCACTTCGCAGAACAATCCACCCGCACGGATTCAATTTCGGCGTCAACATAGGAAAAGTTGCCGGAGGCAGTGTCGATTCACACATCCACTTCCATATCGTCCCGCGATGGGAAGGTGACACGAATTTCATGCCTGTCGTCGGTGAAACAAAAGTGCTGAGCAACGACATGCGCCGCCTCTACAAGCAGCTGCGCGAAACAATACAGGAAATAGTCCAGGAGAAAGCCGGGCAATAGGCAATAAGCAATGATGGAAAAGCCTGGATGCCCCATAACCGGCAACACATCCCCGCACCCATTCATGAAGGTTCCGGATCGGTTCGGTCCGAGCTGCTCTGAACAATGGCAGCTGGTTCGCGATCCCGAATCGGGGCTGATCTACCTCTCTCCACGACCGGACGAAACAGAGATCGATACCTATTACCCTTCTGTTTTTTACGATCCTCACCTTTCGATTACAAGCACCCGAACTTTTCGGGACAAACTTTACCTTGCTTTTCGAAACATCGTGCTCAAAAAAAAGGCATCACTGATCGAAAAAAGCGGGCCGCCTCTGACCTCCAGCTCAAAAATT
>JAKSDB010000046.1 GCA_022360415.1 Chlorobiales bacterium | reverse complement strand
GGAGTTGTCGGTTTTCAGGGTGCCGAGATCGACCATGCCGACTGCTTCAGTCCATCGGAATGCCCTTTGAAATTCTGTGTCACTTTCTGCCCACCCTGCAGCGACACTGCCGTCTGCGCTCAGGGCATTGGCTTCAGAATCGCCGGAGTTGTCGGTTTTCAGGGTGCCGAGATCGGCCATGCCGCCTGCTTCGGTCCATCGGAACGCCCTGGTACTTTCTGTGTCACTTTCCGCCCACCCTGCAGCGACGCTGCCGTCTGCGCTCAGGGCACTGGCTTCAGAACCGCCGGAGTTGTCGGTTTTCAGGGTGCCGAGATCGACCATCTCGTTATAGGGAAGCTGGGCGGCGACCGGTAACGATGAGAAGCTGATCAGTGCCGCTGCCATGAACGGGACAAGCCCGACAATGCCCTTGGGCACCCTGAAAGGGCTCCCGCCCTGCAAGGTACGCTTGCACGGGTACTGTTTCGATACTGTTTCTTTCATCATGGTTTGGGGGATTATGGTTGATAAAAAAACGAGTACTTCAGAAACGGGTAGAATTACAGTTCTTTTTTGTCAGAGTTTTGAAACGGCTATGGTTAAACGGTAACGCCTCCGGGCATGCGTTTGTAGGGATGACGAGATGGATAGATTGACAAATGAGAAATAAACCCCGGAACGGCAGGAAAATGGGGCTTGCATGCAGGGATTGTATGGATATGTGAGAACACAAAACATCAGGGTACTCGGGAAAGAGTTTACGGAAAACTTCTCAGCCTGTACTGCACTAATGTAATGTTAGCGAGTAGTATACTGTATTTATTGCTGTAGTGCAACAAATCACGCGTTTTTTTTGCTTGTCTCCACCGTGCCTGTGAGACGGCAGGGATAATGGTGCAGGCGTTACAGGGTGGTTGCAGGATGCGGGCTCGGAATTACGAAAGAAACTTGCGTTGGAATATGTGCGAGAGCTGGGAATGACGTATGCTGGAGCAGCGAGGCTTTTAGGAATATCGGTGGCAGCAGTCAATATGATTGTTCGAAGGAGTTGATTTTTGTGAGTATGTAACTTTTTACTTTTGCATTTTGACTTATTTGTCGAAATGCTCCCGGCAGGCGCTGAAAAGCTTTTCGGGGTTGACCGGCACGGCACCGACCTCCTGGCAGACCGTTCCGGCAGCGAGGTTTGCGATTTCAGCGCTTGTTTCAATGTCGAGTCCTGCGGCAAATCCCAGGGAAAGCATTCCGATTACCGTATCGCCGGCGCCGGATACATCGGCAACCTCAAGCGACGAGGCGGGAATATGGGTGAAACGGTCATTGCATATCGTCAAACCCTTTTCACTTCGGGTTACAACAAGGTGCCGGCATTGCATCTTGTCCATGAGGATTGTACAGGCACGCTCTATTTCATCGTCCGTGTTGTTCAGGGCAATGCCAAGGGAAGAGCCGATTTCTGCAAGATTGGGTTTGAAAACAGTGCAGCCGCTATAGTTGAAAAAACCTTTGAGTTTCGGGTCTACCAGCACCGGGATATTCTCTGAAAAGGCTGACGCAAAAATTTTGCCGATCAGCGCCGGTGTCAGCGTACCCTTGTTATAGTCCTGGAGTACTATGGCGTCGAGCGAGCCGACAGACTCTTTCAAATGTTTGTCGATGAAGCTTACAGCCGGTTCCGTGACCTCGTCCCGGCTTTCGTAGTCTACACGTGCAATGTGGTGGTTCTGGGAAAGAACCCTGGTCTTGCAGGTGGTCGGTCTTTCCGGGTCATGAAAAAGGTTTTTCGGGGAGAGTCCGTGTGAGCGCATCAGATCCTTCAGCGTCTCTGCGTTATCGTCAGTACCGATTATGCCAAGCAACATGGTTTGTGCGCCCATGGCATGGATGTTTATGGCCACGTTTGCCGCGCCTCCCAGTCTGAGCGTTTCGTGCGTCACATCGACAACGGGTACCGGGTATTCCGGAGAAATACGTGAAACGTGCCCGAAGATATACCTGTCGAGCATAATGTCGCCGATGACCGCTATCTTTTTTTTCTGGAACGACTTGAAAAGTGTGTCGATATCCATGACATGCAGGGAGAAACGTTTTTTGCGATAAATGTTTTTATTATTGTAACTGAGAGCTCTAGAGGGCACCTCTATTAATTTGTTGCGCACCATGATTACTTCGTTGGTCGGTGCTCGAAATCCTCATGTACTCTGTGTACACTCCGGTTTCTGCGCTCCGTCCGCCTTGTACTCAAGGCGCTCACGACAATAAATAGAGGTGCCCTAAAGTGAATATAAATATATAAAAGCGGCAGAGAACTCAAAGGTCCGGCACTATGCGGAAGAGGGATGCAATCTTTGAATTAATACTTTTTTTTACTATCATTAAAGCTATCCATTTTTGGGTTGCAAAGTGATTAAAGTCATCTGTAATGTTTGATAATTTAAGCGACAAATTAGAGGCCACCTTCAAGAAGCTTGCCGGTCAGGCAACAATCAATGAGGTCAACATCGGTATAGCCATGCGCGATATAAAACGCGCTTTGCTCGGTGCTGATGTCAATTACAGGGTTGCCAAGAAGTTCGTAGAGGATGTCAGGGAAAAAGCGCTGGGTCAGGATGTTGTGAAAAGCGTTTCTCCG
This sequence comes from Chlorobiales bacterium, assembly GCA_022360415.1. Taxonomy (GTDB): domain Bacteria; phylum Bacteroidota; class Chlorobiia; order Chlorobiales; family Chlorobiaceae; genus Prosthecochloris. Next base: position 2,344 of record JAKSDB010000046.1, on the reverse strand, counting down.
GCCCAGATGATCGTGAAAATCGTCAGTGATGAGCTGACCGAGATTATGGGTGGTGAAAACAGACCGCTCAACCTGGATGTCAAAAAATCTCCCGCCGTCGTTATGGTTGCAGGTCTGCAGGGTTCAGGCAAGACCACTTTCTGCGCAAAGCTGGCAAAGCGCCTGAAAAAGAACGGCAAAAACCCTCTTCTTGTTGCTGCTGATGTCTACCGCCCGGCGGCAGTGGACCAGCTTAAAACACTTGGCGGGCAGATAGAGGTTCCGGTTTTCTCCCTGGATGAGAAGGATGCCCTTAAAGCCGCTCTCGGGGGTGTTGATTCGGCTGAACAGAACGGTAACGATGTTGTTATTGTCGATACTGCCGGACGTTTACAGGTTGACGAGGATATGATGGCCGAGGCGGAAGCCCTCAAGAAAAAACTGAAGCCGGAAGAGTTGCTGTTTGTTGTCGACGCAATGATCGGACAGGAAGCGGTCAATACGGCAAAAGTGTTCAACGAGCGCCTCGACTTCGACGGTGTCGTACTGACAAAACTTGACGGCGATGCCAGGGGCGGTTCCGCGCTTTCCATCAAGCAGGTTGTCGACAAGCCGATCAAGTTCATGAGTGTCGGCGAGAAGGTTGATGATCTGGACATTTTTTATCCTGACCGTATGGCCCAGCGTATTCTCGGCATGGGTGATATTGTCAGCTTTGTCGAAAAGGCCCAGGAGACGATTGATCTTGAGAAAACCCGCAAGATGCAGTCGCGGCTGATGAAAAATGAATTTGACCTCGATGATTTTTTTGATCAGCTTCAACAGCTCAAAAAGATGGGAACAATACAGGGGCTGGTTGAAATGGTGCCGGGCCTCAATAAAATGATCCCGAAACAGGACCTTGACGGACTTGACTTCAAGCCTATCGAGGCGATTATCTCTTCCATGACGAAACAGGAAAAAGCAAATCCTGAAATCATCAACGGCAGCAGAAGGCACAGAATCGCCAACGGAAGCGGCACACGCGTTCAGGATGTCAACATGCTGCTCAAGCAGTTCAAGGAGATGAAGAAGATGATGAGCTCGGTAACCAAGATGACAAAATCGGGCCGAAAGATTCTGCCGCAGAACTTGCCGCTTGACAAGCTGTTGAAACGTTAATTCCTATTCCTTTATTTACCATTAACTTAAATCTATAGTAGCATTGGTTAAAATCAGACTTAGAAGAGCAGGAAGGAAAAAGTTGCCTTATTACCAGATCGTTGCTGCTGATGCCCGCGCACCGAGGGACGGCAAGTTCCTTGAAGTGATCGGAAACTATCAGCCGACGGCAAAACCTCATGCAGTTACAATAGACAGGGAGCGGGCGACATACTGGCTGGGAGTGGGGGCACAGCCGACTACGACAGTGCGCAGCCTGATTCGCTCTACCGGCCTGCTCCATGAGCTCAACATGAAACGCAGAGGCCGCAGCGATGAGGAGATTACGGCTGAAATGGAAAGCTGGCAGGCGCGTGAAGAGGAAAGACGCCGGAAAAGACTTGCGTTGAAAACCCGCAGACACAAGGCAAAAAAAGCCGCTGACGAGAAGGAGCCGCAGACAGCTACGGAGGCAGTCGGTGAGGTGCAGGAAGAGCAGGTGTCTTCGGAGGCAGCTGTCAGTGAAGCACAGGAACAGCAGGCTGTTACGGAAGCCGTGAGTGAAACGGAAGAAGAGCAGGTTTCTTCTGAAGAAACAGTCAGTGAGGCATCGGAGGAGCAGGTGACTTCGGAAGCAGAAAGTAAAGAAACCAAAGAGCCGCAGACAGCTACGGAAGCAGTCGGTGAGGTGCAGGAAGAACAAGTGTCTTCGGAGGCAGCTGTCAGTGGAGCACAAGAACAGCAGGCTGCTACGGAAACCGTAAGTGAAGCGGAGGAAGAGCAGGTGTCTTCTGAAGAAACAGTCAGTGAGGCACCGGAGGAACAGGTTTCTCCGGAAGCGGAAGGTGATGAAGCGAAGGAGCAGAAGGAAGCCTCGCCGGAAGAGAAGGAAGCCAAAGGGGAAGAATAAGCTTTCGGCAGGGGCCGCGCAATAAAATAGAGGTACCCTGATGAAAGAGCTTTACCTCGTTGGCAAGGTTCTCAAGCCCAAGGGCCTGAAAGGCGAAGTGAAAATATTGCCGATTACCGATTATCCTGAAAGTTTTCTCGAGAGAAAAACATTCTATATCGGCAGGAGCGACGAAGAAGCAGTCCTCCGGGAGGTGCTTCAGGGGGGATTGCGAAACGGATTTGCCTATATCCTTTTTTCAGGGATAGACAGCAGGGAAAAAGCAGAGGCTGCGGTCGGAAACATGATCTATGTACCTGCCGAAGAGCTGGTTCC
>JAKSDB010000437.1 GCA_022360415.1 Chlorobiales bacterium | reverse complement strand
GCGAGATACGAGCGTCATCGCAACGAGCGGCCCGCATAGTGAGATGCAGGCCGGCATCATCAAGGCGTAAACAAGCCATATGGTCCACATATTCTGGGCCGCGGAAATGAGAAGCATCGCCAGGACCATAAAGACCAATCCGCCCGTCACGACGTATTTCGCGGGGTACAGATCGATCCATCGGCCCGCAAAGAACGAAGCGAATCCGCCGGCATAAGTCAGGATGGAAATGGCGATCATCACCTCCCGTCGTGACACGTGGAACTCCTTCATCCACGGCTCGACCCAGAACGTAAAACAGAAGATGCTGATGCCGATCGAAAACGCTTGGATGATCAGCAGCAAAAACAGAACGCGCCAGTTCTGATTCGGAAAAGATGGCCAGCGGCGGCTCAAGCTGCTCACGCCGGAAGAGCATGCGGTGATGGAGCAACTGGTGGCGGGCAAACCGAATAAGAAAATCGTCCGCGAATTGGACATCGGACTCCGCACGGTCGAGCGCCGGCGACGTTCGATCCTGGACAAGATGGAAGCCGGCTCCATTCCCGAACTTGTGGCGCTGGTGACGCGATGGAGGGATCGAAGCTAGCCTGGGTTCCATCTGCTGTGCTCCATTGCACGTCGTATGAGACTACTGCGCGAGTCTTGGATGTGAACGCAATGAACCCTTACGAGTCGCCGAAAGAGTCCGGTTGGATTCGCACTCGACGCGGGAGAGTGAACTGGGCCGGGCTACTGCTTTGTCTGGGTGCGGTTTTCTTTTGCTTCTCTTTCGTCGCCGGGACTGCGAGAGTGGATTTCGGACAGCGAGGGACGCAGTTCCTGGCTTTTGTCTTCTCGTGTTGGCTCGGATTTGTCTGCCTGGGCGCTTCGTTCTGCTTGGTTCTTCGCTCACGGCGCTCTCATAACTTGCACGGAGCCCAATCGCCGCATGGAATGGCCCAAAATCGCAGGCCGCCGGACCGGCCTGCGCAAAGTGAAGTCGATTCAATCGCCATTCAGGCAGGCAACGAGACCTTCTTCATACGGCAACTCCAACCGCTCGAACACCGCTGACGCTTCTCTCAGGTGATTGGCGCGGGCGGCGCCGGGTGCCGCGTGCTGGCCCAGTTCGAGGTGCGCGAGTCCGGCTTCGAGCTGCATCGCATACTTCTCCGCGAGCAGCAGGCTCTGCTCCCAGGCGCGCGCGGCCCGCTGTGGCCGCTGTAGCAAGGCGTGCAGCACTCCCTGCAGGCGCAAGATGCGCGCTCGTCCGATGGGGAAGCGCTTGGTGTACTGGACCATGTGCTCGATGGCGGCTCGAACCTTGCGGAGGCTGCTCTGCCTGCGGGCCGAATTGGCTCGCTGGAGAACAGCCATGCCTCTCGCTAGGCGAAAGCATTATAGGACAGCCGTCCTTGGGCCAACGGGGCTT
>JAKSDB010000351.1 GCA_022360415.1 Chlorobiales bacterium | reverse complement strand
CTGATGTGGACGCTTAAATCATCATGGCTGGCGTGGATGGATCACCTCGAATCCATCGGTGGTGAATGCGATGGCCCGGATTTCTGTCGGAAATTCGGTGACATTACCATTGCTGAAGGTATTGAAAAATGCCCAACAGAGCAAGGTTTCCATTATGCATGGGCAGTGTGGGTTTTTCAGCACACAACCCCAGAAACAACCAGTGTTGCCGTTCGCTACGAATTGCTTCGTTTGATCGTTTCTCCCGCTGACGACTGTTCTATTGCCAGAGCAAAACACATCTACAAGTCGCGTCAAACCCTGCTTCGAGATGAAAGAGAGTTTGTACTGAATACGATTTTCCGGGACAGCAAAAACCGTTACAACGATTTTACCGAAGCGGAGATCCGGGAAGGGAGGAGTTTGAATGGCTGATACTGGACTTGTTCTTGTAGGCACAGGTGCTCATATCTCGGGTTCCGGTGAAGATTGGTCAGCTGTGTCTAACATCACGGCGGAGGACAACAATCGTGCATATTCGGACATACGCAAAAATGATGGACTGTCAGATTATTTACGGGGTACAAACTGTCCTTTTCCTGCCCTCCCGCCTTCTTCGACGATAGACGGCATTGAGGTACAATTTAGAATTCAGGCTGAACAATCAAATGCCATATATGACGAGTTCATTTATCTCGTTGAAAATGGCAGTATTATCGCGAACTGTCAAAATAAGGCTCGTCCTAATAATGATTGGCCTGGGTCTCAGTACACACGTACTTACGGCAGCTCATCGGATACATGGGGTTGTAGTTTAACCCCCTCTATCATGAATAGTTCTACGTTCGGAGTACAAATAATGGCTCGGAACGACACCAGTTCCAGAAGAGAGGCCAGAGTTTATTGGATAAAGATCAAGGTTTACTACACCGAAGCAGGTGCTACGGCCAGTTCGGGTGGTGCAGGTAACGCTACGGCTGATGCTCGAAAGCATCAGAAAGCTGTAGGAAGCGTCACAGGTTCGGGCGATGCTAACGCAGATACAAGAGTTGCCAAACGTGCAGAAAGCGGGTCGGGAGGTACAGGCTCCGCCAATGCAAACGCTAAAGCTTCCAAACATGCGAATGGTGACTCGGATGGTGCTGGGGGAGCCTCGTCAGAGGCAAAGGTCTCCAGGCGTGCCGAGGGGTCTGCTTCGGAGGGGGTAGGTAACGCTTCTGCGGTTGCAAGGCTCGTGAGGCGTTGGGTAGCATATGATGATCTCGCACGCCGTTCCAGCCGGGCAGTTCCTGTCCGGTCTGGTAAGGTGTTCATCCGTCCGGCAGGAACCGGATCGTATATCGATATCGGGTACTGCCGTATCGAGTCCGATGGTCCGGCGGCGGTGACAGTGAAGCACGCTCTGAACGGTCGCCGGGTGATCGGATACAACGACAGGCTTGAAATAAGCTGGCTGCAAACGTCTACGGCGGAAATGGCGGCGCTGGAGACGCTGCAGAACAGCGAACATGATTTGAAGATTTCGCGGACTCGTGGAGATGATGAGGGCGGGGGAACTGAAGAACGGATGTATGAAGGGTATTACCTGCAACTTCTACCGAAGTTGCAGCGGGGGAAATTCATGATGATCCTTGAAAAACAGATTTCTGTTGCGCAAATGGGTACGAGGATGGTGGTCACATGAGGCACCTGTTAAACAGCATCGTTCCGGGGGACTGTTTTGACATTTTGCCGGACATAGCGGACAAAAGCATCAACATGGTGCTCTGTGACCTGCCGTATGGGGTCACAGCGTGCAAGTGGGATCAAGAGCTGGATCTCGATCGTCTCTGGCCAGAATATGACCGAATTCTTGCGCCGAAAGGAGTTGTTGTCTTGACGGCAATACAGCCGTTCGAGACGAAGCTCATCAATAGTAAAAGAAAATGGTTTCGATATAAGGTGGTCTGGAAGAAATCCAGAGCGGTCGGGTTTCTCAATGCGAAAAAGATGCCGCTACGCATTCACGAGGATGTTCTTGTGTTCGCAAAACGACAGCCGAAATACAACCCTCAGTTCAGTCCCGGTAAACCGTATGTCTCGAAACGGGCAGCGACGGCAAGGCCCGGCGTGTACCGCAACCTGAAGCCATCGCAGACTGTAAATACGGGCGTGAGATACCCACAAGATGTTGTTGAGTTCTCTAATACTTGCGAGAAAGTGCTGCATTCTACGCAAAAGCCTGTAGCACTTTTTGAATACTTCATCAGGACATACACGGATGAGGGAGACGTTGTCCTGGACAACACGAGCGGCAGCGGCACGACGGCAATTGCTGCAATGAATGCAGGGCGGCAGTTTATTTGCATCGAGAAGAATTTAGCGAATTACCGGGTCTCGGTTGACCGGCTCAATAATCATAAGGTACAATGTCAATCTACGATAACCTCCGCCGCCGTTCCAGCCGGGTAGTTCCCATTCGGGAAGGCAAGGTGTCCATCCGTCCGGCAGGAACCGGGCAGTATATCGATATCGGGTACTGCCGTATCGAGTCCGATGATCCGGCGGCGGTGACGGTGAAAAACGCCCTGGGCGGGAACAGGGTGATCGGGTACAACGACAGGCTGGAGGTGTCGTGGCTGCAAACGTCTACGGCGGAAATGGCGGCGCTGGCAACGCTGCTGGAGGGTGAGCACGATATGAAGCTGGTCCGAACGGATGAGAGCAGCAACACAGAAGAACTGCTATATGAAGGGTATTACCTGCAGCTTCTTCCCGGATTGCAGCAGGGGAAGATCAAAATGATCCTTGAGGGCCAGATCTCGGTTGCTCAAATGCAGGCAAGAATGATGGTTTCATGATGCAACTATTACCGGTTCGACAGATAAGGGTCGATACGGCTGGCGAGTCGTTCGGGTCGGTGGACTTACAGGCGTTCGGCTATCACCAGTTCGAGCCGGGAACCTACTCGAAAACGCAGCTCAAGTATATGCACCAGAGCGGGCACTCGGTGCCTTATGGGTTCCGGGAGGAGCTGGTTGCCGATCTGGTGGATTTTTCGGCGGCTGACTATGTCGCGTTGCTTGCGTTCGGGTCGGTGGATGTGGAGATCACGATGGGTCTGCCGGGTGAGACGGCGACGGTGGTTACGTTCCTCGCGACCAGGATTCAGCTCGACTATAACGTCACCGAGGGGGTGCAGAAGCTCAAGCTGACGGCACAGCAGTTTTCGACGGCGGCGGGGGTGGTGATTCCGGTGACGACGGCGGATTTCGGGTACGGCGTCGAGAATCCGCAGCAGAATAGATTTTCTCTCGATCTGATCGAGTGCCGCGGCGGAATCGAGGTGCTGAAAAAACCTTTTCGAACCGGTGACCTTACCGGGGTCGAGCGCATTCTCGGCTTTAAGCGCAAGGCGGCGGTGACGATTGCGCCGACTTCGGCGCAAGTCGAGCGGCAGGGGTTTGGGACGTCGCTGGAAGCGTGGCTGATGTCGGCGAACAAGTTTTTCCGCGCATACAATTTTTTTGGGGAAACGAGTGGGTATGATTCGTACCGCGAGGTTGTGCTTGTACAGGAAGAGCTTGATGAAGAGCGGCTCGAAAACCTGTTGGCAGGCAAAAACGTAGTATTGCAAATGGTTGATAAATATAAACACGATTGATATGAGCGCAACGAACTTTCTTGAAGAGAAAATGATAGGGCACGCTTTTGCCGGGGAGTCTTTTTCGCCCGGTACGACGTTTTACGCGGCCCTTTTTACCGTGGCTCCCGGAGAAGCGGGAGGCGGGACGGAATGCTCGGGCGGCGGTTACGCCCGTGTGAGCTGCACGTTCAGCCGTTCAAGTTCTACGGTTGATAACGATGCGGTAATCGAGTTCCCGGTTTCTACTGCCGACCGCGACCCGGTTGTGGCGACAGGCCTGTTCGATGCGGCGAGCGGCGGAAACCTTCTTTTCTACTACGTTTTCGGTACGCCCAAGGACTACGACACCGGGCAGAGGCCGAGATTCCCCGCCGGAGATTTTGATATCACGTTAAATTAGCCGCCGTGGCCACTTACGATACCGGATGGGTAGCCGCGGCAAGCGGATCGAGCGTCGCGCTGCCGTGGACGGATGACAGCAATCCGTGGCTTCCCTACGGGTATGCGCACTGGTCGAACCCAGGGAACATTCTTTCCGATGATGAAAACTTTGCGACATGCAACCCGTCCGGAGGAGGCTATCCCCGATCCTTAATAGAAAGTCATTTTCTTGTCGCCGGGTTTGATAGTTTTAACATCCCGTCATACGCGACAAACATTACACTCGCGGTAAGGGTTCGGAGAAAGTACAGCACCGTCGCCTCTTCGGTTCCCGTAGCTTTTGGTACGCCGGTTTTTGGACCGCCCTTTAGCTATGGCTACGGCGAGTATCTCGGATGGTGGCCTGGCGTTTTTTTGTACGATAGCACCGGCGATGGGGGGTTTGTGGCGCGCGGGCGCATGGGTGTCCCCTGGACGAAAAGCGAGGAAATAGAGCTTCTCGGCAGTGAATCCGAGGATTGGTCTGAATCATACGGACCGGGATATTCCCCTGCTGACGACATTTCCGGGGTTTCCGGTCCCGCTCTTTCCGCGACGATTCTCAATTCCGGGAATTTCGAGGTGAGGCTTTTTGCGAGTATCGCATCGCCGTACCCCGAGGATGTTGTGACGTTTATGATCGACCAGGTCGAGGTGCGTGTGTGGTATGACGCGGTCGAGGAGACGGTCGATCTCACGGCAGACGGTAATATCACCCTCTCTGGCGATGTCTCCATGGAGATGGTTGTCGATATGGAGGTGGACGGCGCTATTACCGTTTCGGGAAGCGTCGAGACGATGGAGGACTGGCTGGCGGAGGGCTCGATTTCGCTTTCCGGGGATGTCACTCTCACGTATTACGACGGCGTTACCGATGTCGATTTATCCCTCGACGGCGATATCACTGTTTCGGGGTATGTAGGCTTCGGATACCTGCGTACAGAGTTTCCGATCAAACTCTGGCATAACGAGAGCGGACTTGTTGCCGGGGAGGTCAGATTCTTTTTTGACGAAGCGGTTTCCCGCGGCGGATGCAATGCGGATAACTTTTTTCTCCTTTTCGAGTTGTGCGAAACCGACGAAATGGTTTTTGAGACCGGCGCGGAGAACGAGTACGTCGAAAGTGAGAATATTGTTTTTTTTCCATCCGAGTTGACGTTGCGTTTCGCCGTGTTGTCAAATGTACACAATGAGCTTGCGGGAGCACATCAGTATTGGCGGGATGCGGTGAAAGAGATCGAGATTGCGCGCCTCGATACCCCCGAGACGGTCATTTTCAAAGGGAAGATCGACCGCCTAAGCGTAGAGTACGACTCCTTAAACAGGATTGTCACGGCGACCTTTTTGCCGTTCATCAACCCTGATCGCTCGATCAAGAATAATGAAAACACACCTGATTATGCGCTTCTGAATGAAATTTTTGACGACAGTTCGGGCTGGACGGTCGAAAACACTGCATACCTCGACGCGAAAGAGTGGTTCAAGGTTCGATACATCTTCGAGCGAATTCTGCGATATTTTTTCACTGGTTCGGTGACATTCGGCAATTTCAACAGGCTCTTTACGGCGGTTATAACTAAGACAACAGACGGTAATGAGACCGCATCGGCGGACGGGTGGAACCAGGACGGCAGTATGAATTTGCAAGAGTACCTTGGCTCGGTGGGGAGCAATAACCTGTTCGACAAGATTCTTGTTTCGAAGCATCAGCTTTACGGCGTTGTCGGGAGCCTGAAAGATATGCTGGAAAATCTCTCAAGATGGTTCTTTGCTTCAGTGGGAATCGACCAGGCGGGGAACGGATACGTTGTCCCGACATATACGCATCTTTATGCCGTGACGATAGCCGACGAGAATATTCTCAGCGTCAGGAAAACCGGGTATCTCCCTCGAAGTCCCGGCGTTGTCGGCGTCGGCGTCTATGACGATGAACCGGTTTTTTTTAACGCGGTGTTTGGCAATGTTCGATATGATGATCAGAGCTGGGTACTGGAAGAGGGTGTTCAATACTATTATAAAGAGTCGGGAATTTTCAAGAGTGTCGAGGGAGACGAGGAAGAGGTTCTGCCGGTACATTTCCCGATCAAACCGGAGAATAACAAGATTAGCTCGTCAGTCGCGGACGGGTTCGGATACAGCGACGGAGGTAATGAAAAAACGCACACTGGCGATTTGCTTGCAATCACACAGGTGGGGTCAGAGGAGGGGTATCGATACAGCGGGTATTATTATATATACGGAGACCCCTCATACATACGTGAGGTAACCGAAAAGCATTATGAGTACCGAAGTGTTGACCGGGAGGTGCTTGAGATCGAGGTTTCCCTAGTCGATCTCGAAATGCACAAGGTGTACAAACTCGAAAGCGGGAGTCAGTATGGCTCAGGATACCTCTTGAGGCCGCTGCGTATACAATCGAATTACACAACGGGGAGAACAATCATGGAGGCTATCAATGTCACAAGAGTCTAAAGAAAGGCTGACGCATGAGGATTATTTGCAGCTCTTGCAGGCGCCTATGACGATTGCCGGGGCCGAGGTGTTCATCGCCGAGCCAACGGTGTCCCGTATGGACGGTATAAATGAGCTAATCGGGTTCGATATATGGGAGAAAAACCCGCTGCAAGAGCCGAGGGTGCACAGGCTCCTCTTGGTTCGCTTCGATGGGGATGAGGAAAAAGTCCGGAGGCTTTGTGAGCTGACGTTGCGCGAGGTGCCGGAGGGGTTTGATTTCGACAAACTTACAGGGCTGGAGCTGGGAGTGTTGCTCCAGGGTTTTTTTATGCGTTTTCATGTGCAGGCAGGAACGATAGCTTTGTCGCAAAAGCTTATGCAGCTTCCGACGCTGCCGACCGAGTCGCGAGGAAAAACCTCACCGACTCGCTCAAGGAGATCAAAGAGGTCAAAAGCCAGGTCTTCAGGATGATGACGATTACAGAGAAATACAGGGTCTTCTGCGCCGACCTCGCGGCTCGGCGTTTAGGAGGCTTTGATGAGCTTTTAAATACGCCTGTAACGCGCGTTGAGGAGCTTCGCGCAACGTCGATTCTACAGCAAATTTTAGGGGGTGAATGATGGCTGAAAATAACGAGCTGTTCGAAATGCTGGTGAAAGTTGTAGGGGAAGGCTCTCACGCCGACAAGACTCTTGCTGACCTGAAAAAAGAGGCGAAAGACCTCGACAAACAGCTCCAGGGGATGAAGCTGGGGTCGAAGCAGTTTGATGAGGTTCGGATGAAGGCGACAAATCTGAAAACAGCGATCAAAGCGCTGGAGCGACCGACGGATAATGTCGTAAAGGGGTCGCGCAAGCAGACGGCAGTGATGATCGAGTTGACCAGGGTGCTACAAGATGCCCGCTATGGCACTCAGGGCTTTGGGAATAACATCGAGCGAGTCGGTGAGCTATGGCCGTCGTTCGTGAAAGAGGCCGGAGGCGCAAAACAAGCGGTCAAGGCCCTTGTTGCGTCGTTGGCCGGGCCTGCCGGTATTACGCTCGGTATCAGTGTCGTCACGATGCTTGCCGCTTTGTTCGGTAACGATTTGCTTAATGCCATTTTCGATGTCAACGACGAGCTTTCGGTGACGCTTGCGAGGCTTCAGCGTATTGGTTCGACGAATTTCAAGTCTGTGGCTGAAGTGAATGCAGCTTTGGGGGAATTGCAAGGCGGGTATGAGGCTCAGCGGCGTCAGAATATCCTTGCAAAGATCGATAAGGGGATCGAGAACCTTCAAAATCAGAGCAGCACGGCGAGGGGGAGCCTTGGTGAAGCGGAAGCTCTTTCAGGGTTCGAAGAAGGGTCTTTTGTAGACATAAATAAAGCTGAAAAAACCGAAAGGGAGTTGAGGGAAGTACAGGCGATCCTCAATTCGATGGATTTCTCAGGCGCTGTTGAGATAGCCGAATTACAAACTTCTCTCCTTGAAGAAAAGGGCGTGTTGAGCGAGGAGGAGGTGAAGGTTTTGGAGGGGCAGGTTCAGACGTATAACAAGCTTGTCAAGACCAAAGAGCGTCTCGCGAAAGAGCAGGAGCAAGAGGAAAAACGGTTAACGCGTGAGGGGCAGGAGGCTGTGCGCAAGTACCGGGCGGCAGCAAAGAAACGAGAGCGGGAAATGGTCGCTGCGCAGGAGTCGCTCTACAGTTCGATGATTTCCAACGTCGAGGCGATGATCACGAAAGACCTCGGCGATCTGGAGATGGCGAAAAACATGCTGCTGTCCGGGCCTCTGGTCGAGCGTTACGCTATGCTTTTGAGAAAGATCGAGAGGACTGTTCCGCAAATCGCCGATAGGTTGATTCAGCAGGAACTCAACACGATCTACCAGAAGCTGGTCGGTGGGAAACAACTCACAAGCGCAAACCTGAAGTTCCTTGAGTTGCAAGGGGTTCTGAATAAACAGGAAGTGGGGTTTGTGGCGCAGTATAGCGCAGCTACTGTCAAGGCTAAAGAAGGGGACAACGAGGATCTCCTTTTGTCGGCACGCTGGGAAAAAGATTGGGAGGAGCTGGGAGATGATTTCCAGCATGTGGCTTCTGAGGCGTTCGAGTACGCGGTATCTCTTTTTTCTGCTCAGTTGGCAGCCGCGATTGTTCAGGGCGGCGCATCCTTTGCAGAAGTGCTCGGCAATGTCGCAACAACGTTCGGGCAGATGTTGCTGCAATTCATCATAGAAGCTTTTGCAAAAAAGGCCGCAATGAGCATCCTTGGTGTGATCGGTCTCGCCGAGGGCTCTCCTGCAGCTCCTCCGGGGTATACATGGGTTGGTGAAAAAGGGCCGGAACTGGTTCGGTTCCAGGGCGGGGAGGAGGTCGTTCCGAATAACCAGGTAGGCCGCCGACTCGACGCTCTTTACAATGCAGGGTTATCAGCTCAGGATTTCGGGCGGAGCGGAGACATCTCAAGCATAATCAACGCCCTCGATCGCCAGACAAGAGCTATGCTGAAAGATCGCCTGAACTACGAAATAACCGATCGAGGAAGCCGCCAGATTGCCAGAGCGACGAAGAAGAGAGAGGGGCAGATAAAGAGGTATACCGGAGGTTGAAAAAAGCCAGTGATGGGGGTCGGCACCCCGAAAGTCACGGGGCGCGTTCTTTGACAATTTGAATAATTATGCAGGATCGGCAGGTTTCGCCAGATTACAATAATCTTGCTATCTTCCGTCGTAGAAATACACCATTTAAAATCCGTTAAAAACCATTAAAATCCCCGTTCGATTTTCGTAAAACTGAATGGAAAAAATTCTAAACCCGTTTGAAAGGTTATAACCAGCGGGAAAACGGCGAAAGATGATGAAACCTACAGGCTCATCATGCAGGACAAGGAACGCCTGCTGTCACCTGAAGAGCCTCTGCGTTTTGTTTTCAGTCACTCCGCACTCAAGGAAGGATGGGACAACCCCAATGTCTTTCAAATATGCACCCTGCGCGAGATGGGAACCGAAAGGGAGCGCCGCCAAACAATCGGACGAGGCCTCAGGCTTCCGGTCAATGAGGCGGGAGAGCGTATATATGACGACCGGATCAACCGTTTGACCGTCGTTGCCAACGAATCGTTCGAACATTTCGCAAAAGGACTGCAATCGGAAATCGAAGCGGCTATCGATCCGACTGGTGCGTTCAGGTTCGGCAGGATCCCCCGGCTGGCTTTTACGCCGGTGCTCAACCGTGAAAAAACCGGCTACCTTACACAGGCGGAGTCTCACGAAATCTGGCAATGCGTCGAAGAACAGGGTCTGATCGACCAGTACGGCGATTTGACGAACGCCTTTCAGCCGGAAAAAGAACAGTTCAGACTCTCGCTTCCTGAACAATATTCCGGTCTTGAAGCATCGGTCATCGGACGGATGCAGAAATACCTCCCGCGCGATTTCGTCAGGGACGGCAGGCAGCGGACGAAGGTCACGTACAACAAACGGGTGGAGCTGAATAACGACTTCAAAGCCCTCTGGGAAAGGATACGGCAGAAAACCCGCTACTCGGTGGAGTTCAGGACCGAAGACCTTGTCTCGCTCGCGTCGGGAAAGATCGAAGCCATGCCGGAAATACAGCCGACCGTTATCGAGATCACCAGAAGGGACCTGGACATAACCGAATCCGGGCTCGAGGGTGGACGAATAACCAGCAACAGACTGCACCTTGTGCAAAACGAATTGCCCTTGCCTGATATCATTGGTTTCCTACAGCGGGAGACCGAACTGACGCGAGGTACTATCGTTGAAATACTCGCAAAATCGGGACGGATTGGCGATTTCGGACTCAACCCGCAGTCGTTCATGACCGAAACCGCTAAACTCATCCAGCGCGCATTGCGTGAACTTATCGTAGACGGAATCAAGTACGAACCGGTTAAAGGCCGGTTCTACGAAATGAGGCTGTTCGAAGAGCAGGAAATCGAAGAGTACCTCAACCGGCTCTATACGGTCCAGAGCAAAGACGACCGCACACCATACGATTATATCGCCTGCGATTCAAAAATGGAGGAAGAGGTTGCAATACTGCTCGATGCAGACGACCGGGTCAAATTTTTCTGCAAGCTGCCACGCTGGTTCAAAGTCACGACACCCCTCGGCGATTACAACCCGGACTGGGCCGTTGTTGTCGAAGACGACCGGAAACTCTACCTGGTGCGTGAAACCAAGAGCACGCTTGAACGGGACAAGCGGCGGGAAACCGAAAACAGGAAAATCGACTGCGGCAAAGCCCATTTCACCGCTCTCGGCGTCAACTTCAAGGATGCATCAAACATTCATGAGGTGCTGAATCCGTAGCATTCAAGCGAAACTCGCCATAAGACCGTTTTTCAATTGCGTCGTCTCATTTTCAAACTCCGGCCTTTGTCGGTGAGGCGGTATTCATACTTCGTCATTTCTTTTTCTCTCACTTTTTTCCCGAAATGGCGGCTATTCGAAAATAACCCGGAGAATATCCTTTTCTTTCTTTCCGCTCAGGGCAGCAATCTCCTTGACTGTCATGGCTGTTCCGGCTTCGGTAATTCCCCTGCTCTGAAATTTGCGGATAATCGCGGCACTGTTTTGATCCGTCATACCCGCGAGGGTTTCAATTTTTGCCGACTCGAGTGCCCGGAACATGTTCTTTTTGAAGTTGCCTTTTTCAGAAGAGGGCACGAAAACTGAGAGCGCTGTGATAATCAAACCGGTGGCGATAATGGAGAGCGAGGGCTGGCGCGAAAAGTATGCGGTGAACGCTTTCCAGTTGGCAATGGTATGAAACAGTACTCCGACCACCATCGCCCAGCTCAGCCATTCATGAACGGGTTTAATGTAGCCGGTCTCGATCTTGAAAAACATCAGAATGCCGGTCACGGCAAGAATGATGAAGGTTCCGGCGGCCAGCGGCGTTGCCCAAGATTTCATTTTTACGCTCATCTCTTTTTTCTGCTCACGGTTTTTTCGTTGAATAAAGCATCGTTTCATTATTGCTATGCATGGGGACGTAAAAAGGTTTCATTTTGTAGGTCACCTTGAAAAACCTGCTGCGCAATCCGATTGCTGCGTTGAGCGGTGCTCGGAATCCTCATGTATTATGTATACACTCCGGTTCCTCTGGGCTCCGTTCGCCTTGCCCTCGCAATGCTCGTAACGGTTTTTCAAGGTGTCACATGTTTGTCTGATCCTGCTGGATTTTCTGATGGTCATCCCGGCATGTCGGGACTCATGACAATAACCGAAAGCTTGTCGCAAATTGCGACCGGTTCAGTCATTTCATGGATGTAATATCGGGGAACTGAGAGCTGCAAAGGATTTTCTATCCTGCTCCGTGGATGGAATGCAGTACATTCCGGTTGGGCATCGAGTCGTCGTCGTACAGCTCAGCGAGACCGAACTCGTTAAGAATGCTCAAGCCCGCGTTGACATGCCAGAGGGAAAGCTCATCTTTCCATGAGGTGACGGGGGATTTGCCCTGAAAAAGGCTGCTTTCCTTGCTGACGACCCTGCTCGGACGCTTGACGGTCTCTTCGTCGAGCTTGACGTGGCAGTTTTCTTTGGTGTTCCTGACAAACCGGAATGCAGAGGATACCTGGCTGTCCGGGTCGGCATACATCTCTTCATAGAACATGACATGAATCTGTCCCGGTGAAAACTGCTTGAGCGGTATGTGGTTGATGATTGCCCAGATGAGGATCTGGCGCAGAATGTAATTGTTGCTCGCGCTGGTTTTCCTGATGAGGTCCTCGAAAGGATGCAGGTAATCCTCGTATAGGTGCTGCTGGTTGAGCAGGAGCATCGGATCGGTCAGCCAGAACCACTCTTTCTTTTTGCTTTTTGAAAGGGCTACGGAAAAGGGATTTCTGATCAGCAGAATGATTTTAAGGTTCGGGAACCGAACGGAAGCCCAGTAAGCAAACAAATTGGCAAAAATATCTTTGATAAGCAGTCCGCTGTAGAGGTGCGAGTGGTTGGCCGAATCAACAACGGGATGGGTAAAGGTTCCGCTGAAAACATCGGCGGCAATGCTTTCGAGCTGATCGTGAGAAAAATCAGGCCTGACATACTGGTGGGGTGCCAGAAAGCTCATCTCATCGACGCGTTGCGGATGAAACGGCTCGAACATTTCCCGGTACTTTCTGTCATGATTGAGCAGGTCGGATACCCAGGTTGTACCGCTGCGCCCGTCTCCGATCAGCCAGACGACCTCGTCATAGTTATCGAGGAGACGATTTGCATGAAGGCTTACATCTCTGACCGGTTTTAACAGGTGTGAGAGGATTATCTGTTCAATGTGCACGGTTCGATTCACTTCAGGTTTCCGATTCGACCAACAATCAAGAAAGATACATTTCTATTCCCAGTGTGTGAAAAAAATTGATGTGGGAGTGAAGAATTTCATAAGGCTCGATGATTTTGCAGTGAAAGACTTCAGGCCGCTCGCGACAATCAATCGGAGGTGCCCTTCTTCTACCCGATCAGATCGAACCCGGTATACTGTCTCAGCACTTCAGGAACCACAATGGTTCCTTCTGCTGTCTGGTAGTTTTCAAGCAGTGAAACCATCAATCGTGAGGTTGCCAGTCCCGAACCGTTCAAAGTGTGGACAAAGGCCGGTTTCGACGAACCGGCAGGTTTGAATCGGATGTTTGCCCGCCGTGCCTGATAATCCTCGAAATTGGAGCAGCTCGATGCTTCGAGGTATTTGTTTTCCGCAGGTGACCATACCTCGATATCGTAACATTTCGCGGCGCTGGCGCTGATGTCGCCGCTGCAAAGAAGCATTACGCGGTAAGGTATCCTGAGTGCCTTGAGGATCGCTTCGGCGTTTAGAAGAATCTCTTCGAGGGCACCATACGATTCTTCAGGACGGGTGAATTTTACCATTTCAACCTTGTTAAACTGGTGTACCCTGAGGAACCCTCGCGTGTCTTTTCCATAACTCCCCGCTTCTCTGCGGAAACATGCGGAATAGGCAGCATAGGAGATCGGAAGCTGTTCGTCCCGGAGCATTTCATCGCGGTGAAGGTTGGTTACCGGAACTTCTGCGGTCGGAATCGCGTAAAGTTTGTCCTCGTTCATATAGTATGACTGATCGGCGAACTTGGGCCACTGCCCTGTGCCGCGAAGCGAATCTTCATTCACCAGGAAAGGGGGGAAAATTTCGGTATAGCCGTGGTTTTCGGTATGGAAATCGAGCATGAAGTTCAAGAGCGCGCGTTCAAGGCGTGCGCCTTTGCCGGTATAGACAGGGAAGCCCGTGCCGGATATTTTTGCCCCCCGTTCAAAGTCAAGAATGCCCAGCTTGTTTCCCAGGGCAAGGTGGTTCGTCAAAGGAAAATCAAGCGCATGATCGAAGTCAACCGGTTCCTTGTATATGGTGTTGTCTTCTGCAGAACTGCCGGCAGGAACGTCAGGATGAAGCTTGTTGGGAAGAGAGAGCAGAATGAGCTCGATTTTTTTCCCGAGCTCGCCCAGAGTTTCATTCATGCCTGCAATGCTGTCCGCCACCTCTTTCATCTCCCGGATGAGATCTTCAGCCGAGCCCTGACCGGTTCTTTTGATGACGGCAATGTCTTTTGAAACCTTGTTCCTCAATGCTTTCAGGTTATCGGACTTCTGGACAAGCTCCCTTCGCTGCCGGTCGCATTCCAGCAGTTCATCGAGCCTGACGCAATCCTCTTCCTGCCGGCGTTTTTTGAGCATTTCGGCAACTTCTACCGGGTTCTGGCGGATATAATTGATATCAAGCATGTTTTAATGGAGAGTTTTTTGTCACGAGAGTCCCGGGCGCGCCGGATAACCCCTACGTCGGGAAGCGCGCCCGCAGGTGACGGTTTTACGACAAGGCTGATTTGACGATTGACTGCACCTTTCCCCCGTCGGCTTTGCCTTTGAGCTTTTTCATGGCTGCCCCCATTACCTTGCCCATGTCTTTCATGGAGGTTGCACCAACCTGGGCTATAATTTCTTTCACTGCCGCTTCTACCTCTGCTTCGGACATCTGTGCGGGAAGATAGGTTTCAATCACGGTAAGTTCCTCCTGCTCGGTGTCGGCCAGATCGGTTCTTCCGGCATCCTTGTACTGCTGAATGGAGTCCTTGCGCTTTTTCGCAAGGCTCATGACAACTTCGAGCTCCTGTTCTTCGCTCAGTTCGGCTTTGCCGCCAACACGCATTGAAACTTCCTTTTCCAGTAACGCTGCCCTGATTGCCCGAACGGTGTTGATCCTGTTTCTGTCGCCGCTTTTCATGGCATCTTTCAGGTCCTGGTCGATACGCTCTTTTACAACCATCGTTCTAAGGATTTGCTGTGGTCGATGAAACAAATAGTCTCCGCCAAGATAAGCTCAAAAGCCGAAACACAAAAGCCCAAAAACTAACGATCTTTTTTGTTTTACCCCAAAGATCTCATACAGATAAAAAAGGTTGCTTCTCTTCGACTCAACGATTCAACAACTCAACAGTTCAACATCTTTCAGCTATTAATATCCCCGCCGACCGGGCGGAGGACGATCTCTTCGACAGATGTACGAGGGGGTTGGAGGTATGCGTCAACAACCGGTCCGGCAATATCTTCGGGCATCATCATGACCTCTTTGAGTTCGTTGGCCGCTTCACCCCACATCGGTGTATACACAGCCCCCGGCATGACATTCGTAATTTTGACGTTACACTCCCTTCCGTAAAGTCGGAGGGCTTCGACAAGTCCTTTCTGGCCGAATTTCGACATCGAGTAGACAGACGAGCTTTTAAAGGCAATTTCAGCAGCGATGGAAGTAATGAAAAAGATGTGGCCGGAACGCTTTTGTTCCATAACGGGAAATACTTTCTGTGTCAGGAAAAAAGTGCCCTTCATGTTTACCGACATCGTATAGTCAAAATCCTCCTCTGTCATGTCCCCGATATCTTTAAACCTTCCAACACCAGCGTTGTTCACAAGGCAGTCGATAGTGCCGAACTCCTGAAGGGTTTGCCCTACAAGGCAGTCTATGTCGTCAAGACTGGCGATATCGGCCTCGATGGGAACAGCTTTCGCGCCGAGTGCCTCGCATTCTTCTGCCAATGCGACGATATCGCTGTATGTGCGTGAAGAGAGTATCAGTACCGGGTTAAAAGAAGGATTTTTTTGCGCTTTACGCGAAAAATCAAGAGCGATGGCTTTGCCGATGCCTTTTCCTGCACCAGTAAGTAAGATGATATCCTGCATGGTTATTGGCGGGTTTATGGTGTGTAAGTTGTTTTCAGAAAGTGTATTATGTGATGTCGAGCCGGTTTTCGGGCTGTTGAGGCGCTTTTAATGGTGCTGTATTTACATCGAAAAAAAAGTTCAAAATCTTGTTGCACCTTTATAAATAATTTATATTGCTTGCGTAAGCTACCCTCAAAATGCGGTTTTGCAACTGCATTTCCTTCTTAAGGATAAAGCCCCTGTTTTGATCATGCAAAGGAAAAGCAAAGTCAAGTGGTTTGATGGCAAAAAAGGTTACGGTTTTATTGTCAACCCGGACGGAGGAGAAGATATTTTCGTCCATTTTTCTGCCATTGTCTCCGATCAGAGTTTCAAGGTGTTGAACCAGGATGCCGAAGTAGAGTTTGAAATTGATCAGACTCAGAAAGGTTTACAGGCAAAAAACGTCTGTGAAATCTGTTCTGGTGAAAACGTTGCCCCCCAGCCTTCCTCTCAGCCCCAGAATTTCGTTCGTCCTGGTGAGAGTGTTTCGGGCCAGTAAGAGGTTACACAACGCCCTCTTTAAAGACAACATGTGCTGAAAACCATCAGCTGTGTTGTATTCAGCATTGCGGTCACCCTACTCAAGCAGCAGGTGTTCCCTGAAGCTGAACCAGGTGTCCGTGCCGGTTATTACATGGTCGAGAAGCTCGATCTGGATGATCGATCCCGCCTGTTTCAGAACCGAGGTCACCTGCTTGTCGGCATTGCTCGGCTCGACGTCTCCCGACGGATGGTTGTGCACCAGGATAATCGCATGGGCGCTTTCCCGTATTGCTGATTTATAGATTTCTCTGGGATGGATCAGTGAAGCGTTCAGTGTTCCCACCGAAACAAGATCGTGTCTGATTATCTGGTTTTTTGTGTTCAGGTGAAGCAGAAAAAGGTGCTCTTTGCTTTCATCCGGCACTCTCCCGCTCATATACTCAAAAACATCTTTCCCCGAGCGTACCTTTTTATTGGCATTACGCCTGAAATGAAGCCGTTTGTGCAATTCAAACACTGCCTTTATCTGCATGGCCTTCGCTGGTCCTATTCCTTCATTTTCCTGTATTTCCCCCATTGAAAGTTCGGCAAGTTTTTCCAGGCCGTAATTGCCCATAAGCTCGTTACAGGTCTCCAGTATGTTTTTCCCTCTGGTTCCGGTTTTAAGGATCAGCGCAAGAAGCTCGGCAGAGCTCAGTGCCGATGCTCCCGAGTGTAAGAAGCGTTCACTTGGACGATCATGAGGATCAAGGTCGTGAATTCTCATGAGGTTGTGAGTTGTTTGGTGAAACGATACCTGCTCGAAATATACGGTTTTGTTCGGCATGTACGACGAAAATATGACGTATCGTTTCGAGGTCACGATGTCAGAATGAGAGGGAGTATCATTCTGATATGGATTTTGTGGGAATTTGAAGAAGCGCTGTCCGGATACTCTTTGTTAAACTGTTTTAAAATATGTGTTTGCTTTTTTTTCTTTTTTTGGCACACAGTTTGTAAGTAAGTATGCAATGCCTCACGCCCGTGAGGTAGAACAGGTGTAATGGGGGACACCTGTTCATAAAGAAAGCGCTCCGGGCAACCGGAGCGCTTTTTATTTTTTCTTTTATGTAAAACGAGGACACAATCGGTCAGGCAAGCAGCGAAGTGAGCAGATTGCAGTTTTCTTCAACGATTGATGCTGATTTTCGAAGTGCTTCAATTTCAGGGGCGTCAAGATTGATTTCCAGGATCTGTTCGATGCCGTTTTTTCCAAGTTTTACAGGCGCGCCGATGAAGATATTGTTGATGCCGTATTGTCCTTCAAGAAGTGCGGAACAGGGAAGAATGCGTTTGCGGTCGTTAACGATAGCGTCGATCATCTCGACGGCGGATGCTGCCGGAGCGTAATAAGCCGAGCCGTTTTTGAGGTAGTTGACGATTTCGGCTCCTCCTGTCCGCGTTCTCTCTACAAGCTGATCGATTTTTTCCCGGGACATAAGCTCCGTCAATGGAATTCCTGCGACGTTGGTGTACTTGACAACAGGTACCATCGAGTCACCATGTCCACCAAGGACAAAGGCATTGATGTCCTGCATGGAGACATTCAGCTCTTCGGCAATGAATGATCTGAAACGGGCGGAATCAAGAACTCCAGCCATTCCAAGTACCCTTTCTTTCGGCAGCTTGCTTCTGACATATCCGACATGGGTCATGATGTCGAGAGGGTTCGACACCATCATGATAATAGGGTTTTTGGAGTACTCCATAACCTGGTCTGTGACCTCTTTGACAATGGTTGCATTTTTCATGAGCAGGTCTTCGCGTGACATGCCGGGTTTACGGGCCAGCCCTGCAGTGATGAGGATGATATCGGAATCGGCGGTATCACTGTAATCATTGGTCCCGCGGACCATGGTGTCAAAAAGGCCTATGGGGCCGGATTCGTACATGTCGAGAGCCTTGCCCTGCGGAATGCCTTCAACAATATCGAGAAGTACTACTGTATTCGCGAGTTGTTTTTCTGCGATGCGGTGAGCCGCAGTTGCTCCTACATGGCCGGCGCCAATAACGGTAATTTTCATATCATGTAACGTTTAATTCTGCAGAGTACGAATATCAACCAAAGGACAGGATAATGGCGATAATTCCAAGCTTTTTTAAGGCATGAT
>JAKSDB010000347.1 GCA_022360415.1 Chlorobiales bacterium | reverse complement strand
CCATCACTCTTCGTCATCCACAAAATCGGAATGCTCTTCGTGATGGTGCTCTTTCGGCGCAAGAACGTTGCCGATATTGTCGGTTATAGCGCCTATTGCAGAACCTGCCGCTATCAAACCAAGGCTTGCAACTGCCAGCCCCGCAATGCCGTGTACAATCGGCATTCCTACCGGTGAAAACAGAAGCGCACCGCCTGCCACACCAGCTGCCGTTTTAAGCATTGTTTCCTGTTGTTTTGAATCAGCCATGATACAAAGGTTTCAGGTTGCAAATAACACAAAACTGCCTAAACAATAATATATAAATCTTGCAGGAAGGTTTCAAACAGCCCGAAACACTATAATTATACGTCACCTGAGATTCTTAAAAAAACATCAGGAACCTGTATTTCCTCTTTCACCCGCTTTATCCCTCTTTCGAGAGTTACTGCCATCCTCCACCCAGTGCCCTGTAAAGCTCCGTTCTGGCATCGAGCCGTTGTCGGCGAATGTCAGCAAGCGAAAGCTCGGCATCGAGCGCGCTTGTCTGTGCAGTTATAACCTCCAGATAATCCGCCATACCGCTTCTGAACAGTAGAGTCGCATTCTCAACCGACTGCCGGAGAATATGCTCCTGTTTCTCGATCGCCTTTTCCCGGACCTCCAGCTGCCGAATCGCTTCGAGAGCATCAGATACTTCCCTGACAGCTTCAAGCACCGACTGCCGGAAAAGGCTCTCCTCTCTTTCGCGCACAATCTTCGACTGCTTGTACGCTGTTTTCAGTTTACCCTGCTGAAAAACAGGCTGCAACACCGCGCCCTGGACAAACGTGAACAACGCGCCGGGAAAAGTAAACCAGTCGCTGGCTTCAAGCGCGTTCGCACCGGCTTCGGCACTGATCGTAAACGAGGGATAGAGCTGTGCCGCGGCAACACCGCTCTCGGCGTAGGCTTTCATCAGAGCCATCTCGGCTGCTTTGACATCCGGCCGGTTACTGAGGAGCCGGGCCGGTATTCCCGGTGAAAAGTCTCCTTCCGCCGAAATGCCGGACAGTTCCTCGGTTCGAACGATCCTGTCAGGCGCCCTGCCGCAAAGAACGCTCAGGGCATTCTCCCGGGCCGCAATATCCTGCTCTATCCTGGCAATGCCGGACAGAAGCCCCAGCCTAAGAGCTTCCTGCTGTTCCACTGCCAGAGAGGTCACAAGGCCTGCTTCGTACCGTAATCGCATCATTGCAAGAGTCGTGTCGGCAAGCGCGAGGTTCCTGTTGCTGATTCCGAGCTGCGCATCGAGCAGCAACAGGTTATGATATCCTTGTGCAACATCGGCAACCAGTCTTGTTTGTACAGCTTTTTTCGCTTCAACCGTACGAAGGTACTCCGACAACGCGGCCTTCCTGTTGTTGCGGATCTTCCCCCATATATCGGCTTCCCAGGACAAAAGCAGTGACGCTGTATATTCCTCAGTACTCTCAGTACCGGGGGGAAGAGGGTTTCTCCCATAATCCGACGTCGTTGCTGTGCTTCCGGCAACCTGAAGGCTCAGCCCGGGAAGATTTCCCAGCCTGGCCTGTTTGAGGGCAAGGGAAGCATATTCGATATTCCTGACGGCAACCCGCAGATCGAGGTTATTTTCAACAGCACTG
>JAKSDB010000299.1 GCA_022360415.1 Chlorobiales bacterium | reverse complement strand
TTTCTTCAAGTATCTCTTCACGGGGAAAATATTCCCGGCGCTCCGTCAGATACTCCCCGGTTTTCCCGAGCTGACAGTAAATACAGTTCCACGTGCAGCTTTTCGGAGGCAGCACATCGACACCGAGAGACTGCCCGAGCCTTTTGGAAGATACCGGTCCGAAAACATGCTTCATGAATTAAGAAATTGTTGAACTGCTGATTTGTTGAGGTGTTGGATGAGCTTCGCTCAGTGACAAGCAACACGTAACGAGTGGCCGGAAAAACATAATGATTACAGGTCTGTTCCCTTCTCTGATGTCTCCCGTTTCCCCTGTTTTGACTTTTGCTTTTTGACTTGTGTCACTCCTAATATCGCGAGTTTTGTGTAACGTGGGGCAGATCCGGTATGATCGGCGACCCTCCCCTTAGTCGGCTCCGCTCTTTGCCAATACCTCCGCAATTTTCACCTCACTTTCCTTTTCAAACTTTTTCTGAGAAATAAAAGGCAGCAATGCACATGACAATATAAAAGCAAGGATTTCGAGCCAGAAAATTTGTGCGAATGCCAACATGTGATTACCGGTCAACTCGAGAACCAGATCACGAATGGCACCTGCACCAGAATGCGCCAAAAAAATCGCAAGGCTCTGCGCTGTCCCCCAAATACCGATATAGATGCCACTCCTTCCCGCAGTCATGGTCATCATCATCGTTAAATTTGAAATACTTGCAGTGCCGAGCCCGATACCGGTAATTATAAGCCCTATCCGCAGAATGGGATCGATAAAAAAACCTACAACACTGCTTTGCAGCGGCTTGTCAACACCGATATCCTTTGTATCGACCCTAAAACGACCTTCACCTATCTGCCTCCAGTCTCCTATTTCTTTTTTTGCCATTACTGTTCCTGTCAAATCAAGCACAAGAGCTTTCTCCTTGACGGTATCCGACAGATCTTTTTCCTCTTTTTTGGTTTTATCACCAAAGATATTGATGAAACTCTGCCTTATTCTCAAGAGCATTTTTTTCGCTGACTCCAGCATCAACGTTACGGTTCCTTCCGGCTTATCTCCAGGGATAACCATAGGCTCTAAAACCGAGAACCTATAGCCGCCGCTCTTCTTATCAAGATCAAGAGAAAAAACCGTTTTGTCACCGGTCACACCGTTCAATATGCCGGAATCAGCATCATAGCTATAACGGACAACTTCCCCGGATGACGTCACTGCCGTGTCATCTATTGTCTTGACCACCTTTCGGTCAACATCGGGATTAATAGCATAGGTAGTCGGATTTGCTACCCATTGAAACCCGGCAATAATGATGATGATAAAACCGGTTATCGCGAAAAGATTTCCGATTAAAGCACCTCGTTTTTTACCGATCCTGTTGAGAAGAAAACCTACAAGCAGCATAAAGACCAACATCATGCCCTTGATTGTCGGCTCGAAAAGTTTATTGGTTACGGCAACAGGCATCCCGAACACTTCAGCACCAAAAGGCTCCATGACGATCTCGTAACCGAAGATTCCGTAAATCGAGACAAAAATGTAGAAAGCAAAAACAAGGGCTCTCGGAGATGACAAGAGAAGTTTTATGGACTGCCCAAATGACAAAGTTTTTTCTTCTTTGACCTTTTTCGGTGATGCATTACGTTCCTCGACTCCAATAAACGCAAACAGCCCTATCCCCAAAGCGATAAGCCCCCCCACGAACGCAACATTAACGAGACGTTCAGGAGAATACTGTTCCAGATAGTTTCCAACATTGTAAACAAAAACAATCGTGGTCAATATCATCAATGTCCAGCTCGCTGAGGTTAATTTCCCGATATGCTTTTCTCCGGCGTAATCGGCAAGTAAAGCGTAGTATGCGGTTGTAGCAACCTGTAATCCGAATCCGAAAACGATAAAGACCGCAACAAGTTTTAACAACCCGGTATCCATCAGTATCATTGATGGTTTGAGCAACAACTGCATCAAACTGTCGATTTTAACCTCGTAGGCCAATCCAGGCATGAAAATAAAAGGGATTACGCAGCAGAGCAGGCCGAGTAGAATGTATGGAGAACGTTTGTAGCCGAAAACATGGGATTTGTCCGACATGTGCCCCGCCCATACTTTCACTCCCATGATAGCAAGAAGCTCCCTGAGACTGATGAGTCCGAACACGATGGTAGAGGGAATGCCCAGGTCGGAGGTCATAACCCTGTTGAGGGTAACCTGAAGAAAACCCAGCATGATACCGAACCCCATCTGGAAAAGCGCGAGACGGATAAGATTGAACTGCCTCATATTATATATCCTGAGAGAAATTCGTCTGACTCAAAAACAAGATGCGTAATTTACATAAAAGCAGTTCTTTTCTAAAGGGCGGGAACAAACAGAAAACAACGACTGCACATTCATTCCGAGGCAGAGAGCTGCCTTACCTCCTGATGTCGAAAGCACTCGGTCACGTGATCGTTGACCATGCCGACCGACTGCATGAATGCATAGCAGATTGTCGAACCGACAAAACCGAAACCCAGGCGTTTCAGCTCTTTGCTCATACTATCCGATACCTTTGTAGTAGCCGGTATGTCAGAAAACGAACGCCACCTGTTTTGAACGGGTTTGCCGTCAACGAAACTCCAGAGAAAGTCCGAGAATGTTCCATACCGCTCCTGAACGCCAAGCACACCGCGGGCATTGCTGATTGCCGACTTGATTTTAAGGCGGTTTCTTACAATTCCGGGGTCCCCAAGCAAACGCTCGATATCCTGTTCGCCGTAACCGGCAACCGCTTCAAGAGCGAAATCATCAAATGCCTGACGATAGTTCTCGCGTTTGCGAAGAATCGTAATCCAGCTCAGCCCCGCCTGAGCCCCCTCCAGCACAAGCATTTCAAACAGCTTCCGGTCATCAAATACCGGAACTCCCCATTCTTTGTCATGGTACTCTTCGTAAAGAGGATCATTTCCACACCAGCCGCACCGCTTTTTCATGAACAGTTTTTTACAGGTTACACGAGGATCGTTTATCTAATAACGTAATAAATGCACAAGCAACCCCATCATACAAGAAAGGCTTTGCCGCCTTCCCTGAAAGCAGGAACATGACTTGCAAATCAAACCGATTTTGGTTATTGTGACTTCAGCGAACCATCTTGGGGGTGCTTTGCGGGAATATTCCGTCGGCTGAGATCAGACCCTTATAACTTGATGCAGGTAATGCTGTCGCAAGGAAAGATGAAGCCTGTTAATCTCTTCAAGCTTCTTGCTCCTTCGAAAGACACCTGCCGGGTTTGCTTCGCTATTAACAGATACAACTGAAACATCATGAGTACAGGATCGGATAATCTCTTTTGTCCCGAACAGAACTTTTACGGCCCGGATTCAGAGAAAATCTATGTCCAGGGCTCTATACACCCGATAAAAGTCGGCATGCGAAGCGTCAAACTTTCTCAGCCCTATCTGATTCAGGGTCAAGAGTTTTCAACGTTCCCGCTTTATGATACCAGCGGCCCATATTCCGACCCTTCTGCCCGGCTCGATCTTGCCGAAGGGCTTCCCTGCACACGCGACAGATGGTACAGTACTCGAAACGATATTGAAGCTTCACCTACAGGCACCCCCTCTCCAATGAACGGCAGAAATCCTGTCAGGGCAAAACAGGGCAAGCCTGTCACGCAGATGCACTACGCGCGCAAAGGCATTGTCACCCCCGAAATGGAGTATGTCGCAATCAGGGAAAACCAGCAGCTCGAAACATGGATCGAAGGGTTTTGTGCGAACGGCAAATCCTTCAAACCTGTCACCCCTGAATTTGTCCGCGAGGAAGTTGCGGCAGGAAGAGCTATCATTCCCGCAAACATCAATCACCCTGAACTCGAGCCGATGATTATCGGCAGGAATTTCAGGGTAAAGATCAACGCGAATATCGGCA
>JAKSDB010000298.1 GCA_022360415.1 Chlorobiales bacterium | reverse complement strand
CTCTTTCCCAGCCGTATCTTCTTCCCGCGCTTACTTTTCCTGTTGTTACCGTCGAGTCGCTTTTTTCCCTGCAACGTATCTTCAATGATCACTATGTGCTTATGTCGAGGGAGCTGGCAAGAAAAATACTCCTTCAGCAAGAGAATCTGTATTCAGGTATCGATGTGAGAGGAAGCAATACTCGTTCGGCTCATGCGGCGCTTGTTCGAAATCTTCGATCGTGGGTTCAGGAGGACAATCTGGAAAATACCTACGTGATCCGCCCCCTGGAAGAGAAGTACAAGGACATTTTCGGGGTGATGGCGATTGAAAAGTGGGTAAGCTTCAGTGTCCTGATGCTGGTTATTATTGTGGCCGCCATGAGCCTCACCGGCTCCCTGACAATGACAGCTATTGACAAACGCAGGGAACTGTTCTATTTGCGCTGCCTCGGGCTCGAAAAACCGCAGTTTCTGATGATCTTTATTATGGAAGGCGGGATGATAGGACTTGCGGGCACAGCGGCCGGAACGCTAATCGCCTGGGCAATCTGCTTCGTTCAAGAAAAATTCGGTATCGTTGAACTGCCGTCGAAGAGCGCGTTTATCATAGATGCCTATCCTGTCAGCATGCAGGCTTCCGATTTCCTGATCGTGGCGGTAACAACCGTAGCGGTATCACTGCTTGTCAGTCTTTACCCGGCGTTCAAGGCCGCAGCTATTGCAAGCAGCAAGAGCCTATCAGAAAAGGCAAATTGAGGGCACCTTTATAAAATTGTTCCGCGACCTGATTACTTCGTTGTACGGTGCTCGGAATCCTTATTGTACTCTGTGTGCACTCCGGTTCCTGCGCTTCGTCTGCCTCGTACTCAGGCCGCTCACGACAATTTTTAGAGGTGCCCCAAAAAAGCGGCACTCCATTATTCAGAAGATGCCGCTTTAAAAAGTGTTCTTCAGCAACAGAAGGTTGATTACCCTTCTTCCTTGACGAAAAAGCTTTTTTCTACACCGCATACGGGGCATACCCAGTCATCGGGAATATCTTCGAAAGGTGTACCTGGTTCAATGCCGTTATCAGGATCTCCGTAGTCGGGGTCGTAAATATAGCCGCAAGGTTCACATCTCCATTTATCCATAGCTGGTTCTCCTTTGTTAATGATTGCATGAAAACATCTGATAAAAGAACGCCCGTCACGAAAGACGGGGGATCAATGGTCATCTTTCACAGAAGATATTGATGTAAAATGGTTTGAGTGGTAAAAAGTTCATCGTGAAGGAGATATATTTTTTCTGAACACCACCATGCCGGACCTTGTGAACCCGTTTTTTTTATAAAAATCATGAGCTTTCCCGTTACCTGCATCGGTCAAAAGGGTAATGCGTCCGAATCCCTCGGTTTCTGCAAATCTGACGGCATTTTGAATCAGATGGTTCCCGATGCCTCTTGAGCGGAAATCGGGATCAACGATCATATCTTCGAGGAGAGCTACTTTCATGCCGAGGGCGGTGCTTACGGAAAAGAGCAAAACAAGCATTCCGGTGATGTATCCGTCGTTGCTGTTTTCACAAACAAGGATGGTCCCGAAGGAGGGGTTTTCAATTATCATCTGCAAGCCTTTTTTCTGGAGCTCAGGGTCAGGCTCGAACTCGGTTTCCTGCTCGAAAAGAATAGCAAGAAGCTCACAGCATCGATCGATATCTTCAGGAGTTGCGGATCGAATAACCATACATGATTGTTTACTGAGTGCAAGGATAAGGCAGGGAAAAGCTGTTTTCAGTGCAGTAATGTTGAACCGGTGTACATTGTATAATGTTAAAAAAATTATTCCGCAAAAAAACAACTGCCAGAGAACCGTCGACAGTATCATCGGTCGATGTTGTAAGGTACTGCGGCACGTGGTACGAGATAGCTTCGTACGTTCCGAAAGAAGAACAAGGCTGCATAAAAACAAAAGCGGAGTATACCCTCAATAAGTCGGGGTATGTTGATGTCCGCAACTCGTGCTGGCGAAAGGGACGGGAAAAGTCGGTCAGGGCGAAGGCGTATTCCGTTCCCGAGAGTGGTAACGCAAAGCTCAAGGTGCATTTTTTCAGGTTTTTGAAAGGTGATTACTGGATTGTCGATCTGGCCGACGATTACTCCTGGGCGGCAGTATCGACTCCCACGTCGCGGAGTCTCTGGATTCTGAGCCGTACTCCTTATCTTGGAGATGCAGTGTATGATGAAATTGTTCAAAGGCTTTCAAGCCGGGGTTTCGATACAGAAAGACTGGTAAAGACGGATCAGCGCGGGTAAAACGATATGGAAGCTTTTTCGCTCTCTTTTGCCATGATTTTTATCGCCGAGCTCGGCGACAAATCCCAGCTTCTCGCCTTGACTCTTGCCACCTGTTTCAGTGCGAGAGTTGTGCTGTGGGCGATATTCTGCTCAACACTTGCCGTGCATGTACTCTCTACTGCCGCCGGAACTCTTCTTGGGGGATTGCTCCCGGTCGACTGGGTTTTGTTTCTTGCCGGTATATCATTCATCGTTTATGGATTCTGGACATTGAGAGGCGACAGTCCTGACGAGGACAGTGATTCATGCAAACCTGCCATTCACCCTTTCTGGTTTGTGTTCAGCACATTCTTTATCGCCGAACTGGGTGATAAGACCATGTTGAGCTCGCTTTCTCTTGCAGCGACCAACCCTTTTATGGCAGTCTGGATAGGTTCCACTCTCGGCATGGTTTTTTCCGATGCCCTGGCGATTGCGGTCGGAAAGTTACTTGGGAAAAAGCTGCCGGAAAACATTGTCAAAATAGGGGCAGCCATTGTCTTTTTTGCTTTCGGCACTTTCAGTATGTACCAGGGGGGAGCGGATTTTGATTTCATGCTATGGGGCGCCGCTTTCTGTCTTATTGGATTAAGCGGCTATCTGTTTCTCAGAAAGCCTCTGTTGGCTTTTGTAGCTGAATTGCGCCGTCTTCCCAGATGATTGACCAGAAGGGGAGCCAGCAAAGACTGACTGAATGGATGGTGACATCGGTCCGGCGCGGTGCCAGTTCCTCCTTGCCGAGAGTATCCATGACGTTTTCCCATTTATTGCTGATTTCTTCGACCCCGGCTTTCAGCTCTTCTTCAAGCTCCGCGATTTCTTCCTGGAGCTCTTCGATTTCCTCGTGTGATTCCTCGATATCAGCTTTTGCTTTTACGGTCATGCG
This sequence comes from Chlorobiales bacterium, assembly GCA_022360415.1. Taxonomy (GTDB): domain Bacteria; phylum Bacteroidota; class Chlorobiia; order Chlorobiales; family Chlorobiaceae; genus Prosthecochloris. Next base: position 2,198 of record JAKSDB010000298.1, on the reverse strand, counting down.
TCGTTTGTTCAGGGCAGTGCTGATCCGGCTGGTGCTTCGCCTTCCCATGAAGAAACCAAGTACTGTTTCACCAATGCTGAACAGCTCCTGTTTTTTGCGGTTTTCATGCTCCATTTCATCGTCTGCAAGCTCGCGCTTTTCCCTGCGAAGCTTTTTTTCCAGACGCTCCAACTGTTTTTCAAATTTTTTCTCAAGAGCGTCTGTTTCCTCATCACGTTTTTCTCTTGCAGCCTGCTGAAGGCGAATCGTGAAATTCCTCAGGGGCTCGTCAGGGTGTTGAAAAAGCTTCAGTTCATCGTGAACGACAATGCTTCTCCGTTCATTGTAGTAAAGCCAGTCGTCAAGCTTTTTGGAAAGGAGTGTTATTTTTTTGCCGCTGTTGACGGTTTCCTGAACAGGAGCAAAGAAAGTCCCATGAATGTTTTCGGGCTTTTCCGGTGCGCGGCGCAATTGCTTTTCAGAAACAGGCAGTTCCTCGGCGTCTTTCCATTCGGGCATTACAGGTGCTTCAGGTAGACGAAGAAGCAATTTTTTTTCCGACTTTTTCTTGAAACCCCTGCGCTTGTCGATAAAATGAACATCGGCAAGACCAAGCAGTGCCGGCCGGTAAAAAAGCCGGATGTCTGAAAGATCGGGAACAGATCCCGATTCTTTTTCGAGAAGCTGCAAGGCTTCCTGAAGGCTGACCTGAAAAGGCAGAAAATACTGTCGCACAGAGGGTTCGAGAGACGGTTGCTGCGATAGATAACCTGGAGGAGTTTCCTTTTCGGAAGGGCCTGCTGTTCGGGCGGATTGTATCGTAACTGCAGACTGTTGCTGAGCCGGCATGGGCGTATCTCTCAAGATGCCGGCGGATGATTTTTTCGTCTCCATTAACTGTCCGACCTGTGGTCTTGTCAGCGGGCCCCTCAGGTAACTCATTGCCCAACGGGTATGAAAAACAACCGGCTTGTCCTCATGGACGTTGTGCAGCAGAAAAACGCGGCTGCCGAGTTGAGAGATCAGGGTGTCGTAATCTACGGACTCGTTGCTGCCGCCTGCTTCCGATATGGCGTTCTTCAACCCTTCCAAAACACGTTCCTTGTCGCGTTCGGCCTGGAGTTTTCCTATAAACCAGGTTCCGGCGTTTGTCAATCCCTTATAGTCGATGTCGACAGGGTTCTGTGTAACCAGTACGCAGCCGAGTCCAAAAGCCCGGGCCTGTTTGAGCATGGTCATGAGCGGGCGTTTGGAGGACGGCTCGGAAACAGGGGGAAGAAAGCCGAAAACCTCATCGAAGTAGAGCAGGGCTCTGAGGCTGGTGGTGCCGGGCTGGGTACGCATCCACGTAAGCATGTTTTCCAGAAGCAGGGTGACGAAAAACATCCTTTCGCTGTCCGGTAGATGAGCCAGATAGAAAATACTGTGCCGGGGTTTGCCCTCTGCGGTGAACAGCATCCGGTCTATGTCCAGCGGATCTCCCTGAAGCCAGCTTTGAAAGCCCGGAGAAGCCATCAGGTTGTTGAATGCCATGGAAAGCTCGAATCGCTCTTTTCGGGGAAAAAAAGTATCGGTATCGAACACTCCGACCTGGCGCATCGGCGGTTCCTGGATCGAGAGGATGAGTTTCCCGAGGTCAAGATCCCGGCCCTGTTTCCAGAAATGCTCAAAAATACCGGCCAGGAGAATAGCTTCCCGGCTTCTTGCCGGGTCGGCTTTCAGTCCGGCAAGCCCCAGAAGAGCGCTGACGGTTCCGCTGATACGCTCCAGGACAGATTCCCTGTTGGATGCGAAATCCAGTTTCGGAGCGGCAAGGCTTCCGAGAATACTGACCGGTACTCCGGCATCGGAGCCGGGAGTGAAGATTGTATAATCTGCTGAATTCTTCAGGGACGTGATGCGTTCCTGGCCGATTCCCCAGTCGGCCAGGCCGGTTTTCCATTTTTCGGCAGTAGCGGCAGCATACGCTTCGATACTCATGTTTTTTCTTCGGGCATCATCGGTATTGATCCAGGGTTTGAAATCTTCCGGCGCCAGATCGGGAAATTGCAGGAGAAGGTTGGTGATGTCTCCTTTTGGATCGATCATGATAGTCGGAACTCTGTCGAGAGCCGCTTCCTCAAGCAGTCCTATGCAAAGCCCTGTTTTACCGCTTCCGGTCATCCCGACGCATATTGCGTGCGTTGTGAGGTCACGTGCGTCATAGTGAACAGGCATGT
>JAKSDB010000245.1 GCA_022360415.1 Chlorobiales bacterium | reverse complement strand
TTGTCGATAACGGCAGTGGTGAAACTGCTGCGCTTGAAAGACTGAAAAAAAGGTTCGAAAGGCTTAAAGTTATTTCGTTACCAGTGAACAGAGGCTTTGCGGGAGGGTGTAACAAGGCCCTTTTTTCATCATCTGCCGATTATGTGGTTTTCATGAACGATGATGCCGTTGTTGAGCCGTCATGGCTTGAGCCGCTTGTGAAGGCAGCTGAAGCTGATCGAAGTATTGCGGCCCTTCAACCCAAGGTTCTTTCCCTTCAGAAACATAGTCAAGGGAAAAGGTTTTTTGATTATGCAGGCGGGGCCGGCGGTATGATTGACAGGCTGGGATATCCGTATTGTTACGGCAGGACGTTTTACGGGACGGAAAACGATAAAGGGCAGTATGATCGTGAGCGGGATATTTTCTGGACATCTGGCGTTGCCATGTTTGCAAGGAGAGATGTTGTCGCGGGGCTTGGCGGGTTTGACGAGGATTTTTTCATGCATATGGAAGAGATCGATCTCAGCTGGCGTATCCTGCTCAAAGGTTACCGGATACTTTCCATGCCCTCGTCTGTTGTATACCATGAAGGAGGAGCGTCACTGGCAAAAGACTCTCCGGAAAAAATCTATTTGAACCACCGGAACAATCTGACCATGCTTCTTAAAAACAGAGGCACGGCCGCTCTTGTATGGATTCTGCCGATAAGGTTTGTGCTTGAATGCGCTGCGGTAATCTACTACCTCGCCACAAAGCGCTATCGATTCGGAAAAGCTCTCGGCGTTTTTCGTGCCATGTTTGATAATGCGCTGAGGCTGGGGGAAACAGTAAGGAAGCGAAAAGAGGTTCAGCGCATGAGAAAAGTGCCGGATTCAATACTGTTCCGTCACGTTCCCTTATCGATACTGTTCAGCAGTAAAGCACCGCATTAGAGGAGGTTGTCCGAACGCCCTGAAAAGCGAGCGTTTCGGGAGGCAGGTTTTGTCGCTGACTGTGTCATCCCTGATGAGCGGGAATCCGGTCCCCGGTAGAAGTCGTTGTTTCCGACTCGGAAAGGTCTCTGATTGCTTCGAGCAGTTCACGAAGGTCTCTTTTCTGGACAGCGTCGATAATGAAGCCGGGAGCGGAAAAATCGGGCTTCACTATAGCCGACCAGTTGACAAATGTTCCGTTTTCTTCATCAGGTACAAGAACCCATCTGCCGTCGAACGTTTCAAAATCTCCACTGATAAGTTTAAAAGAAACCGAATCAGGATAGGTCTCGGTGATTGCTACCTTTGTACTGAATTTGATTTTAAAAAACAGTACTCCGGTCTTGCTGGTTTGTTCGACGATTTTGATTTTGCCATTGTCCTCGACAAGACTGCTTTTCCTGACCTTTGGCATGGTATTGGCAAGGTTATCGTAGTCGGTGATGATCGCCCATATGGTTTCGGGAACCGAACGAATATAGATTGAACCGGATACATCGATGATATCGTCATCGTTTCTTTCAAGATAGATCACGGTATCACCCTCAAGCAGCCGGGTATACTTTTCCTGTAACTCTGAATCCGGAGCTTCAGCGAAAACAGGCGGTGCAGAAAAAAACAAAAGCAGCACACTGAACAATAATACAGCCATTATTCTTTTTTTGATTGCTGTGAACAACAATGTACATCCGCAATTTGAACCATGCAACGCCGTGAAGCAAACCGCGTAGCCAAGCTGGACATCCCGACGAGCCGGGACGGCTGATTCCCTTTCGGCCCGATTTCCTCTTCTGCCTATTACCTGTTCTTCCTTGCCAATTGCCGACTGGAAACTGCCAACTGATTTTTCTTCTGACACTTGTTGCTTGTAACTCAGCACTATTCGCTACCTGTTTCCTGCCAGTCAGTACAGTGGATGATGATCCCCTCATGCGGGGACAGCCTGATGCGTATTCCTGTTTCGTGAAGATATGATTCAACAGCACCCTGTTTTGTGCCGAAGATCGAATAACCCCTGTTGTCAAAATCTTCGAGCTGTTTATGATTAAGGCCTACTTCAACGCCGATCGAACTGAAATTGGCGATAACGAATGCCGACTCTCCATTCAGATGGCGGCGGTAGGCAATGCATCCTGAACTGTCATGAATATTGAGCTTGAGGATTTCAATTTTGCCGTTTGCGAATAGCTCACTTCCGGTGAGAGTGAACAGTTTCCGGTAGAATGTCAACAGTTCACCGTTTGGCCGTTCGTTCTTTTTACGAAGCATCTGTACCGGGAGCCGAAGCCTGCACCCTTCCATTTGTCCCTGGTGAATGAGATGCATGCCGGGTGAGGTCAGCAGAATGAGTGCAGCGACAAAGTGGTTCGGGCCGAGCTTTTTTGCCGCACGCGGTTCATCATGGTTTTCAAGAAAAAGGCAGAGTTTTGACTGGTATTTCCAATCGGCTTTCAGGTGTTCTCTGAGCCTGGTGATGTTAACGGGATGCGCGGTAATATGATCGTAAAACGGTTTGTCGTAGGTATAATTGAAACCAAGCTGTTGCAGTTGCCACTCCTTGTTCCAGTATGACTCGGCAAGAAACACAAAATTCTTTTTTCCGGCTTTTACGACTTCTATCGATTTGTCCCAGAATTCTTCAGGCATGGGCCCGGTAAGAGAGCCCCATGTTGTATCAAACACCGACTTAAGTACCAGCATGGCTACATCGCAACGGACAGCATCACATTTTTTACTGATGGAGAGCAGGTTATCCCTCATCAGTTCATGGGTATCCGGGTTTGCATAGTTCAACTGCAAGGTGTCTGTCCATGCGGGGAAGTACGGATCTTTGCCATGCGCGAGGTATGTATCCCGTTCATATTCAAAACACGAGCCGGGATCGAGGTAATGCTCTTCGTTTGATACGGAGATAAAATATTCAGGATGATCCGGAAGCCAGTTGTTGTCAATCGCCAGATGGTTGGGGACAAAGTCAAGCATGAGCTTGATCCCGGAATCATTGAGCCTTTTCCGGAATATATCCAGTTCTTCTTCCTCGCCGAGAGAGGGGTTGAGGCTGTAATCTGATATAGCGTAGGGCGAGGCTCCGATATCTCCCGGCGCAAGGCTGTCGAGCTGCTTGAGAAAGGTTGTCCGGAGACACTGGTGAGAACGGGCGATTGCCTGGCTGTAGAGGCTTGGCTTCCATACGCCCATCAGCCAGATGATGTTGAAGCCGCATGCAATGAAGAACCTGAACTCTTTTTCCGGGACCGTACCCAGCGTGACAGGCTTCTGGTATTTTTTTGAAAGCTCTTGAAGCCAGACCCTTGTATTGATTTCGTAAACTAACGGGAACATTCTATCGATATCATGTTGAATTCCTGATTTCGGGTTCTAATATACCATGCTGCAGCTATCAACAAAATGTTAAATGATTGTATCCTCTGTCGGCCGATTCAGTTTGTCTCTCCTCTTGTCAGAGGGATTGAATTAAAGGAGGGAATTGTTCTTCTATATCGGCAGCAAAATTCGAAAAGCGGAAAGGAAATGCACAATGGAAAAGCTGGCTGACAGTGCTGTTGAAGAAAAAGCCCGGCAGCTTCCCGGATGGGAGGTAATTGTGGTCGATGGCGAAAAGCGTCTCACAAGAGCCTTTACCTTTGATGACTTTGTCGGGGCAATGGCTTTCAGTGTAAAAGTCGGAACGATTGCCGAGAAAGCCGATCATCATCCGGCGGTGCTTACCGAGTGGGGCAAGGTCACTGTTTCCTGGTGGAGCCACTCGCT
>JAKSDB010000098.1 GCA_022360415.1 Chlorobiales bacterium | reverse complement strand
TACTACGACAAGCCGTACAAGATAGATAACATATCCGAGCTTCTGCGCCTTTCAGGTGTAAAACTGGTGCAGGTACATGTCGAAACTGTCTGACTACAGGGCTCTTCTGTTAATTGTCGCGAGCCCCGATTCTATCGGGATACAAGACGGACGGAGCCAGAGATACCGGAGTCCCACAGGTCGGGGCAAACGGAGTGATCATGGCGTGTAACAAATGCACAGAAGCGCCCTGCGCGCACGAGAGCACATAACTATGAGCGGAACGAATAATCAGCGGTATCACGAGCGTTTTATGCTGCGCTGTCTTGAGCTTGCAGAAAAAGGCGCAGGTTATGTCAGCCCCAATCCAATGGTCGGCTCGGTACTTGTGGCCGGCGGACAGGTGATTGGAGAGGGGTATCATGAACGGTTCGGCGGGCCGCATGCCGAGGTGAATGCAATAGATTCCGTAAAAGATAAGGCACAGTTGCGGCAATCCACTCTCTATGTTAACCTTGAGCCCTGCTCGCATCACGGCAAGACGTCTCCCTGTTGTGATCTTCTTATCGAAAAGAAAATTCCCAGGGTTGTCATTGCCTGTGTGGACCCTCATGAAAAGGTTGCAGGCAAAGGCATTCAAAAACTCCGCGAGGCAGGGATAGAGGTTATCGAAGGCGTGCTTCGCGACAGGTCGCTGAAGCTGAACGAGGCATTTGTTAAAAGTCACGAGAAAAATATGCCGTTTGTTTCCATCAAGCTTGCCCAGAGCCTCGATGGAAAGGCGGCAACGGCAAAAGGCGTCTCGCAATGGATAACAGGCTATGAGGCGAGGAAAGAGGTGCACAGGCAGAGAGGCCGGTATGATGCCGTTCTCAGCGGTTCGCTAACCGTTTTGGCCGACGATCCTCTGCTGACCGTGCGTCATGTAAAGGGCAGAAATCCTCTTCGCGTGGTGCTTGACCGCATGCTACGGATTCCTGAAACAGCAAATGTCTTTAATGAAGACGCCCCGACCCTTCTGATTACTTCAAAGGAAAAAGCCGAGGCGGTTCAGCTCGACCGCTTGCAGAAAAAAGGTATCGAGGTGGCTTGCGTCAACGAGGTACAGGATGGTCTCGATCTTCATGAGGTGATGCGTTTTCTGCACGCGAAACATATTCTTTCTGTTTTTGTCGAATCAGGCCCCCGGCTTTCTGCGTCATTGCTCCGGTCCATGCTTGTCGACAAGGTTTACATCCATGTGGCACCGAAGCTGATCGGGAGCGACGGGCTTGATTCGTTCGCTCCGCTTGGTGTCGATGCTCCCGACCAGGCGTTTGGCTTGCGGTTTGAGCAACCATGTTTTTTCGGTGAAGACCTCCTGATCGAAGCCTATGTTCTGTAGCTTCTTTCCGTTTCCTGCTTACTAAAACTATTTTTTTTCCTGACAGACGATTCTCCTGTTATGGGCACCTCTATTAGTTTGCTACACGCCATGATTACTTTGTTGATCGGTGCTCGAAATCCTCATGTACTCTCTTGTACACTCCGGTTTCTCCGGCTCCGTTCGCCTCATACTCAAACCGCTCGCGACAATTGATAGAGATGCCCTTCTGTTCCTTGCCTGTTTGAAAATTTGGTTTTATCGGGTGTTTTTTATATCATCAATCTAATGAGTATATAGATATATATTCTCATGAATATATGAGAGTTTTGCCGGACGGGACGAAAGAACCCCAAACAAAACTATCCCGGCAAAATAACCGACGGGGAAAAACAGCAACACAAACACTTAGAAAGCAGCAACATGAAGAACAAAATTATCGCACTACTGTGCCTGGTTATGGTCTGGGCGCTTCCGTCCACAGCCAAGGCAGGGCAGAGCGTTACCGGTTACGGTAACCTCCGTTATTCAATCAACTATGTCGACGAAGATGGCGGTGGTATCGAGCGTTGGAAAGGAACAGACAACGTTTCACGTTTCGGTATCAAAGGTTCCCATAGTAACGACCTCGGCAAGGCATTCGTTCATTTGCAGGTGGCAGCTCCTTCTGATTCAGAAACGTCAGGGGGCGGTGACGGTTTCAGGCAGCGTTTCTTCTTCGGCGGGTTTGAGTGCGAATACGGTAAGGTCACCTACGGCCGCATGACCAATGCCTACAAGTTCCCCGGCTTTGCGCTCGATCCTTTCTACGATCTTTCCAGGCAGAACGCGACAGGCTTCTTTGGAGGCGGCGGTGCGACCTACGGTTTGTCAGGCGCCACCAACGGCTTCACCGACAACACGCTGCAATACTTTACGCCGAACTTCAACGGTTTCAAGTTTGTCGGCGGTATCGCTTTTGAAGATGAAACCGATGACAATAAGCTTGCCTGGCTGGGCGGCGGTTCCTATACCACGAACAGCGGCCTGACTGTCGGCGGTGTCTATGCCGACAACCCCGCGATGACGGCTGATCCTGTTTATCCTGGTATTGCGATTGGCGGCGATGCAATCAGGGCCTATGCGACATACAAGGGCAACGGCTGGAAAGCAGGCGTTTCCTACGAGAACATTGACGTTACCGGTTATGACAATGTTTCCCATCTCTATCTGACCGGTACTGCAATGTTGAAACAGCTGAAAACAGATCTTTCCCTGTCTTTCGGCTATGTAGACGATGGCAGTGCTGAAGGATTCGGCATCACGGCCGGTGCATTCAAAAACCTTCTTGACAATGCGCAGATTTACGCAATGGGCAGCTATGCCGACCTCGAGTCTGGCTATGCTCCTTATACGTTTTCAGTAGGCGCTATCTATAACTTCAAGTTCACTGTCAAAAATTAAGTTGAACTGACGGATTGTTCTTTCTGGTTTTTTTACCGTTGACAACATCCGGAACGCCGGACTGTCCTTCTCCGTTGGGCAGTCCGGTTGTTCTTTTTCAGAGGATTTTATTGTAGTTTTACCGGTACTGTTTCGGCAGAGGAACAAGATAGTGCCTGAAACCCCTTAACTGTATACAGATATGATGGAGAGGATACTGCATAACAATGATCTGGGCAAACTTCTGTTACGTCTTTCCGTTGGAGGGCTGATGCTCTTTCACGGGATCCACAAGCTTAAAAGCGGGCTTGGTTCCATAGAAAAAACGCTCACAGATGCAGGATTGCCGGCATACTTGTCCTACGGGGTGCTGCTTGGGGAGGTATTGGCCCCTTTGCTCATCATTCTCGGCGTGCTTTCCCGTCCCGCCGCTCTGCTCGAGGCTTTTGTGATGGTGGCGGCGATCTATCTTGTGCATGCCGGTGAGCTGTTTTCCCTGACCAAGCATGGCGGCCACGCGCTGGAATTGCAGTTTCTCTACCTCCTGGGCTCTCTTGCGATTGTTTTTCTCGGTTCCGGCAGGTACAGTGTTTCAAGGGGAAGAGGATTATGGGACTAGCTTCGGGTTGTTGAGATGTTGATTTGTTGAATTGTTGAGGTCCATATCACAACAATCGGTGTCACGTGCTATCTGCTCGGGTTACTATTGCTGAGTAGGGAGTAAAGAGTGCTTTGATTTAGTTATCCCCGGGTATGACCGGGGATACTGTTTTTGATAACCGCTATCTTTCTTTATCACTAATCACCAGTCTCCTTTTATATGCAGGAGACGGGAACTTTGGTCGGTTTTTTCTCGTTTGCCTCACTGTCTACGAGCCTACAATTCTGTTTGTAACTTTTCACTATTCATCATTTTTTCAAAACTGTAAAACGCGGTATAGAAATATGGCTACCATTACATTAAAAGGAAATCCCGTTTCAACAGTCGGCGAGCTGCCCGCGGCGGGAACGGCAGCCCCCTCTTTCACCCTTGTCAATAAAGATCTTTCGGAAGCGAACATGGCGGACTTTGCCGGGAAAAGAATTGTGCTGAACATTTTCCCCAGCCTCGATACTCCTGTCTGCGCGGCTTCCGTAAGGCGTTTCAACCTCGAGGCTTCAAGTATTCCCGATACTGTGGTGCTGTGTATTTCCGCCGACCTTCCTTTTGCGCACAAACGTTTCTGTGAGGTGGAAGGCATTGAAAACGTGCTTTCGCTCTCGGTGTTCCGTTCCCCTGAATTCGGCAAGGATTACGGGGTTACCATGGCTGACGGTCCTCTGAGGGGTATCCTTTCGCGTGCAGTGGTGATTGTTGACAGCGAAGGCAGGGTGACCTACACCGAGCAGGTGCCGGAAATAACCCAGGAGCCCGATTACGAAGCTGCGTTGAAGGCAATGGTGTGAAAAATGTTCACCGGGATAGTCAAGGATATCGGAAAAGTAGCGGCCGTTCGCGGCAAAGGAACAAGCCAGCGTGTGACGGTCCGCTACAGCAACGACAGCGCGTTCAGTGATCTTGCTATCGATGAAAGCGTTGCGATAAACGGGGCCTGCCAGACGCTTGTGGCTTTGGGGGATAAGACATTCGACGTCGATACCATCGAGGAAACCCTGAAAAAAACAACGCTTGGCACCCTTGTGCCGGGAACTCCGGTTAACCTTGAGAGGGCGCTGCGCCCTTCGGACAGGCTTGGCGGCCATTTCGTGCAGGGTCACGTCGATTGCGTCGGCACGGTTCTCGGGGTCCATGATCTGGGAGGAAGCCGGGAAATAAGGGTAAATTTTCCGGAAGAGTTTCAGCCCTTTGTCGTGCCGGTAGGTTCGATTGCAATCGACGGTGTCAGTCTTACTGTCGCGAACGTCAAGGAAAACGGCTTTACCGTTGCGATTATCCCTTATACATTCGAAAATACAACCATTAGCAATTTGAAGGAGGGCAGCCGGGTAAATCTGGAGTTCGATATTCTCGGTAAATATATTGCAAGGCAGCAGGAGCTCCTGAATAACTCAGGGGGAAATTCCGGGAAAATCAGCGAGGATTGGCTAACCGGTCTGGGGTACTGATGTCCGCAGACAGGGAAAATCAGGAAGAGCTTTTCGGCTTGCCCGCCGGAAGCAAGGCGGGTTCCCGTTTTCAGCCGCTTGCCGAAAGGGTACGGCCACGGAATCTTGACGAAATGTATGGCCAGGATCACCTTATCGGTGCTGATGCTCCCTTGCGGAAGTTCATTGCTCAGGGGCGCCTGCCCTCGATGATATTCTGGGGCCCTCCGGGCTCAGGCAAAACCACTCTTGCGGAAATATTCGCGCACTCGCTTGATTTTCGTTTCGACTCACTCTCCGCTGTTGACGCCGGGGTCAGGGAAGTGCGAAAGGCGCTTGAGCTTGCGGCATCGGCCCAGCGTATGGAGGGCCGCCAGACTCTCCTGTTTATCGACGAAATTCACCGTTTCAACAAGGCTCAGCAGGATTCGCTGCTGCATGCAATTGAGCAAGGCGTTGTTGTGCTGGTCGGGGCGACAACAGAAAATCCCTCATTCGAGGTCAATCCCGCTTTGATGAGCAGGATGCAGGTCTATATTCTCGAGCCTCTTGAGAAACATGATATTGAAAAGGTTGTCAGGCGGGCGCTTGAGAACGATAGGGTGATCGCTCCTTATCGGGTGACTATCGATGACTGGGACTTTCTTCTGCAGTTTGCAGGTGGGGATGCCCGAAAAGCTCTCAACGCCGTCGAGGCGGCCCTTTCCATGGTTGATATATCGAAGGTGCCTGTTCGTCTTTCCAGGAAAAGGCTTGAACACGTACTTCAGAAAAAACTCCCTGTCTATGACAAGAAAGGTGAATCGCATTACGATATCATATCGGCGTTTATCAAATCCCTGAGAGGCTCGGACCCTGATGCCGCACTTTTCTGGTTTGCGAGAATGCTCGAAGGGGGGGAAGACCCCAAATTCATAGCGCGCAGAATGGTTATTTTCGCCAGTGAGGATATCGGTAACGCCGATCCGTACGCCCTCACGCTCGCTGTTTCTGTTTTTCATGCCGTGGAGGTGATCGGGCTGCCTGAAGCAAGAATAAACCTCGCACAGGGCGTTACCTATCTTGCGGGTGCTCCCAAGTCCAATGCAAGCTACAGGGCAATAAACGAAGCGCAACGGTATGCCGGGGAGCATCAGGACAGTTCAGTACCGATGCACCTGCGAAACGCTCCGACAAAGTTCATGAAAGAGTCGGGTTACGGCAAGGGTTACAAATACCCTCATGATTATCCCGAACATTTTGTCAGGGAAAGGTATCTGCCCGAAGAGCTCGATCCGGTATTCTACCATCCAACGCAGGAAGGAAGGGAAAAGCATATCAGGGATCGGCTCGAAAAGCTTTGGAAAGACAGGTATTGAACGTTTGTACTATTTCGGTATATTTTGGCGTGATACCCTGATACGACATCTTTTTTTACCATGTACACTATAGGAAAAGCTTTTCCCTGCCTGGTTTCGGCAATTCTTCTTACAATATTTCCCGCAATTCTTTTTGCAGCCGGGGGAAACGCCGGCGGCGGACAGGCATTGAGGCTTTCTCTGGAGGAGGCGGTTTCGGCAGGCATTGAACATAACCGGGACCTCGAGATTGCACGGCTCGATCGTGATATTGCGCGTCAGAAGGTACGTGAAGCATGGGCTGGAGTCCTTCCGCAGCTCGATGCGGGGTTCGACTATACAAGAACCCTGGAGCCTACTGTTATCTATTTTCCGGAAAATTTTACCGATCCGACCAAGTTGACCCCTTTGGAGATCAGCCAGGACAATGCGATGGTCGCGTCCTTGTCCGTAAGCCAGCCGGTGTTCAACCTCAAGGCCATTGCGGGAATACGGGCGTCCTCCGCGGTCGACAAGATCAGTATGGAAGCCTATCGGCAAGTCGAGGCGGATGTTATCAGCGCCATCAAAGCCGCTTATTATAATGTCCTGATTGCCGATAAGCAGGTCGAGATACTGGCGCAAAGCGTTTCCCGCTGGGAGACAGCACTGAGAGACAGTCGGGCTCTTTTCAGAGAAGGGGTCGCAGCGGATATCGATACGCTGAAAGCCTTCCTCTCAGTTGAGAACATCAAGCCCGATCTTATACAGGCAAGGAACCGTACCTCAGTTGCCAGAACGCAGCTCAAGAACACTATCGGCATCGGCTCCGGGAATCCTGTAGTTCTTTCCGATTCTCTTGTGTACAGCAAGGGGGAATACCCTGACGATGTTTCCGTTGCCTATGCCGAAGCATTGTCGGCCAGGCCGGAAGTCCGGCAGCTCGAATTGCAGATAGAAGCAGAAAAACAGAATGTCAATGCGGCAAGGGCTGAAAGTTTTCCGGCGATTACGGCCGTGGGGCAGTTACAGGCTCAAACCCAGTTTGATGACGGTATTGCAATCAGAGATACCGACTGGCCGGTTACTTCATCTGTTGGAGTACAGGTTTCTCTTCCGATTTTTACCGGCTTCAGGATAAGTTCCCTGGTGGAGCAGACAAAGCTCGGCCGTTTGCAGTCCATGGCCCGGCTGGAGGACCTGAAAGCGGACATTCGGGCTGAAGTGGAGATGAAACTGTCCGATCTCGAAGAGTCGCGCAAAAGGATCGAGGTGCAGCAGAGGACCATACGCACGGCGGAGCGAAGCTACGAAATCACGCTTTTGCGTTTCCGGGAGGGTATCGGCTCCCAGCTCGAACTTTCCGACGCGGAGCTGCAGCTCAACAAAGCCAAAACCAACTACCTTCAGGCTGTTTACGACTATCTCATAGCCCGCGTCGAATGTGACAAAGCCCTTGGTAGAACAGCAAGACCGGCAGATGAGCGGTAGATTGTGAGAAGCCCGTTAGACAGTCAGACTGTCTGCACGATGTTTTCTGAGTATATATTTTTCGAGCTCAACAAGAAACAGCACTGAAGAGCTGACGAGCAAAATGGTGATCCAGTCCGACAGACCGAGCGGTACGGTTGCAAACAGGGCCTGCATGAACGGTGCGTAATTGAACAATGACTGTAAAACAACGAGTATACCGATCGCGTAAAGTACAGCAGGGTTGCCCAGTAGCCCTTCTTTTGAGAAAAACGAAGCTATAAAGAACCGGGAACTCAAAAGGTAGAATATTTCGAACATGACAAGTGTGTTGACGGCGACGGTTCGCGCCATGTCATGAGAATACCCCGCTTTTTCGTACCAGAGAAAGAGCCCGAAAGTGCCGCCGAGCAGAATAAGCGAAACATACACGATCCTCCAGACG
>JAKSDB010000189.1 GCA_022360415.1 Chlorobiales bacterium | reverse complement strand
TCCCGCTTATGCCGGATTATTATATCGTCGATAAAAGTGAGAAAGAATATGTGTTGCGAAATCACCAGGGAAAGACCACCAAAATCCCCAACATACCTGAATAAGTCATTGTAGGCGTCCAAAGGCCTGTCTTTTGAAAAACTCTAACTTTACATAATATATATTATACAACAAATTCGCGCATTCAAGAAGATCACGTTATTCACCTCTCTTCAGAATCAGACCTCTCCTTCCAGTTCTTTTCAGTGATAGGAAGACTTTTTTTGTCTGGTTAGTACCTTTGCGGGAAATCCTGTGCTGTATGAAAAACCGTGAGAATTGTCACGATGTTGTGCTGAACTGTGTAGACAAACACATATGGACTGCCTGAAATGAACAGTTACAAAATAGCAGCAACAGGAAACCAGAAAACAAGCGTCAGAAGCGCTGTCAGCAGGGGTCTTATCACATTCTGCCATGTGGTGTTTTTGTCAGCTATCATCGAATAGGCATGATTGGCTGCCGAGAGTAATAGAAAGGAGCAAAAAACAAGAACCAGACTGATATTGGCATACTCGTTCCAGCCTGCAAAAAAGATGATGAGAGACACAATTGCCGTTGCAAGAAACCAGAAGGCGTTCTGCCGCTGGTAGTTACTCCCCTGCTCAAAGCCTTTTTCAGCGGCTGCCTGCCCGGAAAAGAAAAGACCTTCAACTGCGGAAAGCCCGGCAACAGAGCCTACAAACCAAGGTGTCATGATGCGCAGGATCTCTTCGGGAGTTTCGCCGTAATAGTATGCGAGAAAAACACCGACACCGCAACCGGTAAAGCGCAATATTTCAAGGAGTTTGATCATAATAACGGGGGTTTTTGATCAATATATGCTTCTTTAACACAAAAAAAGCTTCAACGATAGACATCCTTTCGATGAGCGACACGCAGTACCAATACAACCACTCTTGTGTCCTGAATTTCGCACACTATTCTATACCGGCCTACACGGTACCGCCACAATCCGGATAAATCAGCTTTCAAAGCCTTGCCTGCTGATCTTGGATCGGGGACAACTCGTTCATGCAAAAATCTCACAAGACGCCGGGCATCATTTTTATCAATGCGAGCCAGGTCTTTTTTTGCTGATTTCGTGATTTCAATCGTCCAGCTCAAGATCGCGCGCTACGTCGTCAAGAGGATACATTTCTTCCGTCCCTTTTTCTACCCTGGACAACACCTGCTGTGCCATGTACATGTCCTCCAGGTCATCAAGATGCTCCATCAGGGCCTGGCGAATATAAAAGGTTCTTGATCTACCTGTATTCCGGGCTAACGTGTCGAGGCGATCCTTTACGCTCTTGGGTATTCGAATCCCTATCAACTGATCAGATTTTTCATGATTTATGGTACTCATACAGAAACCTTCTTTTCTTGTAATTACTGTATAACATGTTATACAAAAACGGTGTAATCCCAAACAAAAAAAGCATGCTTTTCGGGGTGTCTATCGAGGGAATGCTGTCTCTGCCTGGTCCGTCGGATATGATTAACCACAACACGAGCAATAATACTTGAATATCTCGTCGCAACAGTTATATTATCAGTAGTGTCCGGTAAAAAATAAAGAAGGTCTGAAAACTCTTGAGAAACGTTGATATTAAAAGTGACCAAACCTTTTCTATCAGCCGTATTCAGAAGGAGTTTCAGACCATGAAGCAAGTTACGACGATTCTGGGAGAGTT
>JAKSDB010000178.1 GCA_022360415.1 Chlorobiales bacterium | reverse complement strand
AACTCTCCCAGAATCGTCGTAACTTGCTTCATGGTCTGAAACTCCTTCTGAATACGGCTGATAGAAAAGGTTTGGTCACTTTTAATATCAACGTTTCTCAAGAGTTTTCAGACCTTCTTTATTTTTTACCGGACACTACTGGATTTGCTTGTGATTTAAAGCAGATGTGGCGAAATTGTGCGTAAAACGCATAAGCCTTATAAAATCTATCTTTTCTTACTGCAAGCAGTTAAAGAACACCTACCCAACCCGGATAAGCATTATTTTACAGCATCAATAGAGATATCCGAATAAAATGCTGCAATACAGGTAATAAACAATGTTGGCAGCGGAAGATGCGATGGATAATTTCACTAACTTCAAAACAGTAGCCTGCTCAATCGCTCCATGGGCAGAGGCTGATAGCGTATGCGATCATGATCCCAAATGGCATGAGTTCGGTGTGCTAGGCCATACGAAGAAGGTATTCAACAATGCTATTGAGATCAAATCTCTCACAGGAATAGACATTGTCAAAGCCGCCCTCTGGCATGACATTGGCAAATTCATCGTACGTTACGAAAAACCAGATAAGCTAGGCGAGTATTCATTTAAGGGACATGAAAAGGAGTCTGAGAAATACCTTAGGGAAAAATGTCCTGACAATTTCACCAAGGATGATTTATTTCTCGTTGCTAATCATGGCCTTATTCGTGGGGATAGTGCAGCCGTAGATATCGTAGACAAATGCAACGATGTCCAGTTGTTAAGAAAGTTAATCCTAATCTGTGCAGCCGACATAAGCGGAAAAGGGTTCACGAAGGCTCAAAAGGAACAGAGAGAAAGGCTGGCGGCAAAATTTGAGGAGCTTGCGAATCTAGCCGGCTTAGATGCTATCCTAGTCAAGGATATTATACTCAAGTGGTGACAACATGATGGTGCAGAGATACGCTTCCTTCGTCGGCGGTCCTGACCACCTGCGTTAGGCTACATAATAAAAAGAAGAGGGCAACTGTGAGAACCATACCAGGCAATCCGGATCGTCTAGATAAGAAAAGCGAGTTGTTGCAAAGGCAATATGAAAAAATCAGGAAAAGTCAGTTCATGCCGTCTATTGGCCGCTACAATATAACGATATCTCATGAACATAAATTTATCTGGTTCCGTGTGGCCAAAGTAGGCACTCGGACAATACTCAATCACCTGAAAGAAAGCGGCGTTTGTCTTGATGTGGAGCACGCAAGCTGGCTTCACTATCCCGTAAATTTATCTGGAGGGTATTTCAAGTTTGCCTTTGTTCGCAATCCTTGGGATCGGCTTGCTTCATGCTGGCGTGATAAGATTATCAATAATAACCACTTTCAATTTGGTGATTATGAATACGAGAAAATGAAAAAATTTGAGAACTTTGTGGATCTCGTTTCAGGACTCAATATTGACAAGTGTGATCGACACTTACGTTCGCAGTCGGCCTTGATCGATCTTAATATGGTCGATTACCTTGGGCGAATGGAGACGTTTGATAATGATGCCGGCCATATATTCAAGAGGTTGGGGCTGCCCCAAAAAGAAATAGAGCGCGAGAATGTGACAACTACCAGGAAAAAGTATCAGGAATACTATAGTGAACACCTGGCAGAAAAAGTCTCTCGGATCTATCAAAAGGATATCCAGATATTCGGATACCAATTTTAAAAAAAATGCGGACTAATGGCACCAGCTTAACAATTACATGCACTCGGACAGCAAAGCATGGTCTTCTTCATCTTATTGTGCTCCTACAGATTCTTTTCAGCTACTGAACACCGTTCCCCTCTCCTACAGTTAACGTCTGACTCAATCGGGTCTTGATAGCCCCAGGGTAAATTTCATGCGAAAAAAGCGGCAGGGCTTAACAGGCAATATGCTTGTTTTTTTCGGCAGATATGACGAAATTATGAAGAGATGTCTGGAAAAGAAACACAGGAAATATGCCTTGGAAGTATATATGCAGTAGATCGCTATAGATATGACTTTAACTTGTAGTGCATATAATAATTAACGTTATGCGAAGAACGCTCTTCACAATAACGCTTCTTTAACTTCTACAACATAACGAAAGGCAAGCCATGTTTTACAGTTTCCTCTGGAAAAAAATAAAGAACAGTGAAGAAAGAACACGCACTGTCAAAAACCTCATGCAGCTCCGGCGGCAGCTTGACCGCTCTGTACCAAGCAAGGATGCTGAAGACAATCTTCTTCTTGCGACTTTCAACATTCGAGATCTTGGAAAACGCAACCGGCGGGGGTGGGGTAAAAGGCTGCCCGAATCCTGGTTTTATCTTGCCGAGGTCATTTCACGCTTCGATTTCGTCGCAGTTCAGGAAGTAAACCAGTTGGAGGAATGGCAGCATATTATGGACATCCTCGGACATGACTGGGAATTCATCGCCACCGACGAGACCGATCCGAAGCTGGGCGGGAATGGAGAGCGAATGACTTTTGCCTACGACAAGCGCAAGGTCTGGTTTCAGAGCATCGCCGGCGAGATTGTGCTGCCTCCGAGCATGTTGATCAGCGGTGCGGAGATCGAGGTCGATGGCGCAACCATCAGGGCAGGAAACCAGTTCAAGCGAACACCGTTCATCGCGTCTTTTCAATCCGGCTGGCTCAAATTCGACATATGTACGGTACATCTTTACTACGGAGCCAGCTCCGGAGCCAAGCTGGGCCAACGCGTAGAGGAAATCGGCACAATCGCGAACTATCTAAGTACACGCGCCGACAGAGCCCTCGGCGAGGATCGGGCGTTGATTTTGCTTGGAGACTTCAACATTGTCAGTCCTGAGCACAAGACCATGAAGGCTTTGACGAATAACGGCTTTGTCGTACCGAACCGGTTAAAGGAGAACCCGACAACCGGAACAAAAATGCATTATGACCAGATCTCTTTCAAGACAAAGCCGGAAGTCATCGAATACATTGAAACACGTTCAAGCGATCCCCTGAAGCAGAATGCCGGGGTTGTACCGCTATTCGAAACCGTCTTTACGGATAACGAGTTTGATACGTACAAAGAAGTGGTCAAAACGAAAACCACGGCAGGGAGGAAAGCAACAACAACGGTGGAGCTTAAGAAGGCATACCGGAACTGGCGCACATACCAATTTTCTGATCATTATCCAATGTGGGTGAGGCTTCAGACAGACAGCAGCGAGGCGTACCTTCAGCGTTTTCTTTAAGCCAGCGGGTATCGCATAACTATATAATCTTGGTTGGAATGTT
>JAKSDB010000202.1 GCA_022360415.1 Chlorobiales bacterium | reverse complement strand
CGCTCGATCGAATCGAGAGGGATTTTCGCTATGTCGGCTGTTCCCAGGGAGATAGAGTTCACATTGATACCGTTAATGAAAACCTGGGTTCCATCTGCGCTCATCCCCCTGATCTTTATTTCCTGCGCTGCACCGCCGTAGTTCCCATATGTTCGCGTATCCAGGCCTGGATGGTTCGCAAGAAGTTCTCCAAGAGTTTCAGCCGCTGAATCCTCGATTTCCTTTTTTTCTATCAAAACGACCGAATTGGAGATGTCCTTTCTTTTTTCTCTGGTTTTCGTTGCTGATACAACGATCTCCTGGCTCATAAAACCTTTCCCGGACTTCGGAAGGCTCAATGTCTCAGCTTTCACAGTGCCTGTTGCGAGCAGGCCAACTGCGATAAACAGTAAAAACCATTTTTTCTTCATGTTTCAATCATGTTTGATTTTGAAAAAGCAAATAAACATGACCGGAGTTATACGCGATGTAGGAATGCAATGATGAACATCAATTTCAAACAGGGAAACAGAAATGCCTGGAAAGAAATCAATTCGCATTGCCTGACTATAACCCGTAGTCGTGTTGTGCAATAGCGTCACTGGCAGGTCTCCTGACTTTATACGGATACATCCGTCACGATCTTCCCGTGGATTTCCTGGGAGGAAATCATTAACACAGTGATCGTAACGCTTCTGCGCATTCATCATGGGGCCATGATAAATGACACAAAAGTTACCGTCATAACAGTTGCGGGTACAGTGTACGAATCTCACGTACTTCCCTATTCTCCGGCTTTCAAACCGGCACCAGCTATCTATGAAAGAACAATGTGCAATGATAATAAGCTTTTTTCATGAGAGTAACAAGGATACATCATGATCCCCTGACAATAATCAGTCCGACTCTCCCCCTGTATCTTCATGGCGGAATGCGTCCGGAGCCAGACAAACCGACCAGCAGTTTTCTCACGTTGACCAACGCTGCTTTCAGTTGTTTCTCCATGCCGGAAAACTGGTCAGCGTATTGCCGTCAAAGGAAAAATCTTCAAATGCTGAACATCGACAGCTGTCGACAGGCATGCAGCAATCCTGAACATGAAGGGGAATCATGCCCTGCTCAAACAGAAGCGCCGGGTAATGGCTGTATTGAGGATGGCGCCTTTCGCCGTTGATCATCAGCAGGTGTTCCGGTATAATACGGACAGGCCTCTGAACGAATAAACGGGCACAAAAGGGATGAACCGGTCAAGAATGGCCTGCATAAGGCGGTTTTGCATTTTTCTGAACGATGCACGCAACCAGTCTTTTCCCGGAAAAGGGAAGATGTTTTTTTTCATGATTTCATGTCGCTTTATTCCCGAAGCAAAAAAGAATGCGGCAGGTCTTCTGACTCTCCCGGTTTTACCGGCCTTCCCGTCGTTTAACGTCACGACAGTGGCATTTTCGGCAAACCTTTCATCAGCGTTTGCTGATGCGGGATCACAGCAGCGGGTACTGTTCCGGATTCTCACCGGATTCCCTTTTCATCAGCCGGCTTTCGCCGGCCAAAACCGTCATCTCAATCCTATATAGCAAAAAGAACCTTCTCAAAAAATCACCCTTTTCACCAATCACTGTAGAAGGTGATATGGAACTTGCCCAGTTTACTGTAACATGAGTCTTAGAGAAGATTCCATGAGATTCAGTACAAACGGATAGCTGCCATACCCCATCGCAGTACCCCACCGCTCGTCATCTGGAATATTTGGTTCTGAAAGGATTACTCCTTCGTTTGAAATCGCCGCAAATCTTTCCTCGGTAGTGGTGTGCCATACACGGTGGGCTAATTCTTGAGGAAAGCTCATTCGTTCATTGCCTAACGGGACTCGCCACAGTCCTCCATCCCTCGCCTTTTCGTTATGGTTGATCAGTAGTGTCCGGTTATAAGTCAAATAAATTCAGTTGGTTACAGCCGCAGGTGTTCTGAGCCGTACCAGCAGAATTCGTAATTAATTGTAAAATATCAACTTGCTCAAACACACTGACGCTCAAAATCTGTAGAAAAGTGTAAAGAGTTATATCCAAATTAAGTTTCTTTTTCACCAAAGCAATCAACACGTAGACCGAGATTGCTGTCCAGATTTGTGTTTTTACGGCGTTTTCCGATGTTCCATAAAATGCCTTGATTCGTAAATGTTGCTTGATCCATTTGAAGAACAGTTCAATCTGCCATCGGCATTTATAGAGGTCTGCAATGACTTCTGCTGAAAGCTCGAAATTATTGGTCAGAAACACATACGATTTACCTGTTTGCGGGTCAACATACCTGATGCGCCTAAGTTGTTCCGGGTAGTAAAACGATGAACTCGGCCCTATCAGCTTGATGGTCTGATCACACTGAAATCCGTTTGTTTTGTCAACAGGGCGAGAGTATTGCCGGCGAAACGAGAGCTTGGATTTTCCTCGAATGACAAAAAACCCTTGGGCCTGATGAATGTGATTCAACCGGTCAAAATCGGTATATCCGCGATCCATGATGTAGAAAGAGCCTGGTTCAATGATGAGTACATCAAGGATGTTGAGATCATGAACCTTTCCATCGGTGATGGCAACAAACGACGGGATATTGCCTCGTAAGTCGAGCAACCTGTGCATTTTCACCGCACCTTTGCGTGTTCTGAACGTTGCCCATGGAAATAACGCAAGACAGAGATCGATCATGATTGAATCCAGGGCATACACGGTTTCTTTCAGGTTGACACCAAAGGCGTCTTTGCTGTAAAGCTCTCTGGCATGATGAATCAGAATATGGGCGAAGTCCTGATAAATCCACCAGTCCCGTTTTTCATTGGCATCGGCAAGCGTACTTCGAGCAATCTTACCCCGGATGCCCATGTGATAGAGTTTGTTCTGCATGCCGAGCAGACAGGTGGTACTATCACGAAGGCTTTCCCGATAGGTCAGTTGTGCAAAGAACAAGCAAAGATAGTGATCGAGACACGTGAACGATTGAACTTTGTAATTGCCTTTATAACGCTTGACGCATCGACGAAAGTGATGCAGCGGCAAATGGTCAAGAAGCTGAGTAAACACGGTTTTTCCTGTATACATCAATCATTCCTTGTCGTAGAATTGTGAAATGATCTAAGATAGCAGGTGTTTTCAAGTCGGTAACGCTAAAAAATCATCGTATGTTATTTATTTGTAATCCTTTATAAGGATTTGTTTTTTCAACAACCGGACACGTGTGATGGTTGATAGTGCTTTCCCCTTCGTTGTACAGGGTCAGCCTGCAAATCTGTGTGTTTTCGGAACTCTTTAGGGCGCCTGTGTTTTCCCCTGTCAACGCTTCCCCATCCCTTTTCTGGCGATCGAGGCATGACTCGGGGCCATGATGGCTGGCTAAGCCTTTCATGTAAGAAACTTTCATCCTCTACTCTCTACCGGTTTTCATCGGCGCTTTCACAACCTCCCCTACTCTCCTTTTAAGTGCTGGGGTAGTGGAGAGTAATGGGTGTGCGCGGGAAATAAACAGAATTCTTCTATAAGGAATTGGTCTGGTTTTTCGGGCTCACGGGTATTGCTCATTCATTTCCATTCATGCAATGTCTGTATTCATAGTTACCTTTTATTATTTATTTAAGTTCTTAAAAAACCATTTTATTTCGAACTTTATATCATAGTATATTGAAATAATGAATATTATCGGATTCCTATAACGTCTTTTTTTATCTTCGTACTCTTCTTTTTCTTTTAATGCTTTGTCTACATCTATTTTATATGTTTCTATCATACTATTTCTTAGCTCTTTGTGCATTAAATAATTCGCTTTATAGGCACGCTCTCTTTCCGATTTTTTTCTACCCGACCCTAACCTAGAACCTGACTTAGAATCAATGGCTAGGTGCAAGTCTTTTTTTCTCTTTATTTTATAGTAAGAATATGTATTGTATGCGCCTTCAAATTTTGATTTGAATTTTTCTAATCCTTTTAAGGCACAAATGTATGCATATATAGGGTTGCTTATTTGTTCTGCAAATAATGCATCATAAGCTTTAATATATAAACTGTTAGTCTTTTTAAAATATCTACCATAAGGCTTATACCAGGAACAAATAACGCTCCATTTGGCTTTATCCCATTTGTATATATTTCTATGGTCCCATTTGTCTCTGAATCTACTGTAAACTATAAATAATAGCAAATTTCCTATCAAGACTGACTGAAGTCTTGCGATGTTAGACTTCTTTATCTTTTTGTTTTTTAGTTTTTTCTTCACAAGAAGAGTTTGAGGGAATTGCACTATTTTATCACGAGTAAAGAATGGCACCCAATAAGGATAATAATAAAATTGTTTTTTAGTCAAAATATAATCTATAGTTTCCCAGATTGATTTCTGTAACTTAACATGAGGTCCGCCTGACTCAACAATTGATTCACCACTAATATTCATTTTTGCTTGTATTCGTATGTATTCATCAAAAGTATCTCTTGGATATTTATATTTATAAAGTAGTATTTGATTTGCAAATGCCAATCGTTCTTCTGGGTCTTGTTCATAAGAGAAATTATTAAACATTCTGTACATATGCAGAAAGCAATCTATTTGCTTTATACAAGCATGAGTTAATTCATGGAAAAGAGTGCTTTCAGAAAAGCCCTTTTTAAAGACAATAAGTGGGCTATGTAACTTTAAATATCCCCCCCCATACTCTTCATTCAAAAGCTTTTCCATCATGTCTATGTGTGCTTGATGATGCGTCACAAAGCCACCAATCTGCGATAAATCAATTTTCAGGGAATCTGATAGTTCAGGATCGTCTTTTAACTTTAAAAGTGTCGCTTGAGTGACTTCTAAATAGAAATAATTATTAAAACGACAGCCGGGAAATATAGTGTTAAGGATCTTTTTTGGTATGCGTTGTTTATTTACGATATTTTTCACAGGACGCAAAAGAACTTCGAGTCTCGCTTGAGCCTCTTGCTCTATTTTTAATATTTCTTTAACACGTTTAATTCGAATATTTTCAAATGATTGATTAATTGATCTATTATGAATATCAGTCAGACCTAAATATATATTTTTATATATGCCACTTATATCATTTGTTAATTCGTTCAAATAATCACTTATAAACTTATGTTTGTTTGCATTTAATTGCTTTCTTGCATTTGTTAATTCGATTAAATAAATCTCATAATTTTCAAGATACTTTTTTTCATCTGAATTTATTTTTGTGGCTTTTTTATAATGGACTAAAGCTTCCTCATAGTTTCCATCCGCAGAACAACGAAAAGCCTTCTCAATGTGAGGAAGCCATGGCGAATAAGAATTATTTTTGGCCTCTTTTTTCCATTTATTTATCTCTTCGGCAAGATTAATAGCCTCAACGCTTTTTCCTTTTGATCTGGTAGCCATAATATATTTCTCGTTATACGTTATATATCTTGTAAAGCCACAGTACATTTAACAATTTGTCCGTTTGGTCTAACTCCAAATGAATTTGCTTTAGACGCATAGCAAATATACCGACCTTTACTTTCGATTGAATATGCCATTCCCGACAGATCTAAGACCTCTTCAAGAGTGTCTTTAATTTTCTTTCACAACGTCCCGCATCACTCTATTCTCTTTCAAAAACCAAGTAAACCCATTCATAGGATTGAAAATCATCATATGACAATCCACCTGTGCTGATTTGTGAAAGCTCCCATCCTTCAGATGCAAGATCGTTTAAAACCTTTTCTATCTCTAAAGCTTTAACCTCTTGTCTTCCGCCATCTTTTATTTTAATGACCTTATACTGTTTCATAAACTGCTTCATGGTTTAAATTTTAAAAGTTTAAGGAGTCTAACCCATTTGAAAACCGCAAGCGGTATAACGTTACCCATAACCGGCCGCATAAAGCAGAGCGAGGAACGAGCGGCGCTTTTTGCGATCCGCGTTTATGGGCTTGTTATGCCTTCTATCGACTCTAGAAATTTCTTCAATACAATCATGCAATTTTCTGCTGCTTTAACCTGGAATAAATCATCCTTCTCAGCGTCAGCTTTGTCTGATATTCCTCTTAAAATTACTACGCCTTCAAGCCCAGACTCCTTTTCTATACCTTGTTCAAAATAATATTGCAGAAAGCCCATCGCCTCTTTTTCTACCACCGCTGTCCGATAGTCGATATCCTTTAAATATTTCTTTATCTCAGAGCGCCTAGCTTTAACAATTGCTTCTCCACTACCTATTGGTGCCTGTGTTACATTGAATGTGGTGCCATCTAAGCCAATAAATCTTGCTGGGTCATCATTGTCCGAGAAGAACACGCCTAATTTATCTAATGTCCAAGCGGGAACAGTTTTTGAATTCAGTCTCCTAACTGTTTTTCTATCTTTCTCAACGCGATCTTCATAAAATATCACTGTATTGCCGAACACTACGTCACCAAGATTTAGTTCATCATCTATTGCTCCCGCAATACCCAATAGAACTAACATCTTTGGCTTTGCCTCTCGTGCAAGTGCTGTAGCTGCGCTAACGACAGATTGCTGTCCTTGCTCTATAGATCTTGTGAGCAAAATTGAAGCATTTCTACCTTGAGTCAATTCAAGTGTTTTTCTTAAGTATGTTCTTGAGGAGTTACGTCCTGACGCCCGTTCAAATCCCCCTTCACTTGACAGGAAGTTTTGTACACCTTTCAGCTCCCTGGGTGTTACCACCACAATGCCTACATCGTATTTTTCTTGCACTTTAGTTTCTCTCTTGTGTTTAATATAATGGTGTCTTATAGATATTGTTTCTGGAAGCATTGTGTCTACCGATATTCCATCTTTCACATCCTCGATCAGCCTATTCTTGAATATTTCTTTTATGTATTCGCTCTTTTCTTCCATGTTCATTGCCGTCATTTGACAAAGATATACTCCTTCTCCAGATTCTGATTCAATAGATTCAACTTTCTCGGCAAGCTCAAAGAATTCGGGATTATCGAGCAAGCTTTCACCTTCCACCATAAACAATTGACGATACCTCGGCAAATCGTCATAAATCGTAATAGTTAATCCGCTATAGGTTGAGCTAAATTTACTAGCTATACGCTCTGCCAAATAGCATAACCACAACGCTACTCCATTACCCTTTCCCGCAACCTGCAGAACTCCAGAACCAAAACGATATTCGTTAACTAATATAAGTCGATCTGAAATCGAACCAACTTCAATTGACCGGTACTTTTGACTGTGCATCTGAGGAGAGACATTCTTCTTAATCCTTGCATTCACCTGGTCAATCGCTTCGTAGACAATGTTCAACAACAATGCTTCCTGCGCGGAATTCAATATGACGCTGCTGATTTTTATTGTCATTATGCTTGGAAAATAAGTTACTCGCTTAAGACGGCCAATAGGCTCCACTACACGTTTTACGAATACCAATATTGAATTAGACAAGTCTATTTGCCGCCATATTTCTTTGTATATTTTATTAATTACATTATTATAGCTATCACTCGTTGCCGGATGGTCTATTAATCGCGCCACGCTTTCCATTCGGCTTCTTTCTATACTTGGTTGCATCTCTTTGAGAAGATCTGCAATATCTCCGTGTTTACATAATTCATCTGATTTATTCTCTGATAAATTTATTACTGCACACTCCCAGCATCGAGTTAACACATTAAGGCAAAGCAATATTTCCCCTGCTTTTTTTATATATCGGTTAATCTGGTTGTATTCCTCTGTTTCATTGGTTGCATTTACATCTGGCCAATATTCTTGCCAACTTTCACCTTTTTCTTCGTCCAATACATAAAGGTTTTCCTCAGCATTCTTGAGCATCTTTTTCGGCAACCCATTTTTAAATGAGTTGTATTTCCATCTTCCATTATTAATCGCAACGAACGCCCGCCCAGCATTGCTGTTTTGCTTCCTCAACTGAGTGAACTGTAGACCTGGTTGACCGCTGCTAGGGCCCTGCCAACGCATGTGGTCAATACTCCAGTATTCTTTAAATATATTTATCTCTGCCGCTAAGGCACAGATTGTTTGTTCTGGCGTCAAGCAAGTAGCAATTAATGTTATTGCATCGAGATTAAAACCCACATTTCTTTGTTGCTCCCTTTGTCTGGTAACCCTGTCCAGCTCACCCAATCTGCGCCCAAGTTTTTTCGCTCGATTCTCATCCTTTTTGTCTACCGCTATATCCGGAATTCTTCCAAGGATGTAACTTCTTAACTTTCCTTTTGGTTTTCTCAAGACGCCACTTCCTAGCAGCAATCTTGCAAAAGAATTTGAAATATCGAATTCATATAAGCTTTTTAGTTTTACAGAGGTTACCGCTCCAAAAATGTAGTTAGTAACACCAAGGACTTTCGGATCATCTAGTTGCCCATGATATTGATTCAGAAACCCGGAATGAACTCCCCCTCTTACGAAAACAACAAGTAGCTTTTCTAGCCAAGTATTCGGTATTTCATTACGATTTGAACTCTTAAGGAATGCTTCGAGCATTAACGCCGACAGTTTTTCCTCTCTAAGAGTGACTATTATTTCTTCTCCATGCCGATATGCGCGATAATAAATATCAGAATCACGGCCAGCTTTGCTGCTCGTTTTCGCTGTTATTGGCACGACTGCGCCACGGTCTATCGAAATATCAAGAAAATTGGAAATCATGAATTCCCGGTCGAATCCGTCCGATTCAGGAAGCAAGGCAACCAAATCAGGGACAGACAAGCCTTCTCTTAATCTATTTACGAGCTTTAGATAACTCTCATCATTAAAAACTCCTGGACCTATCTCTTGAACAATCTCTCGAGACGGAAGTTCTTTTTGTAAATGCAGATCATTAAACGGTTTAATAAGGCGAACTTGAGCATCATATAAGCTGCTCAGCGACTTTGAAGGCCGATATTTTCTTTCTGCAAAACTAGTAGCATCAGCAGAAATACCCAAGAATACACGGTCTTTAATTTCACATATTTCGGCTACATTTCGCGCAATATTTGGAGGAAACACCAACTCAACCTCTTGAGTTTGTATTTTTCGGCATACCTGATCTGAATACGCTAGATTACCAACTCCGCTTAACCACATATCACCAAGTTGCTTTGCAAAATAGTATTGAAGCAATCGAACTTTGGACGTCCCACTAACAAAACTATATTCTATCGTGTTACTCGCGCTATAAGCCTCTATTAATGCCCGGTACAAGCGTTCGATTTCGGCCCTAGTAATCGGGCCAAAAGCGACTATTGGAAGTATATTGAATGATATTCTATTACCTATTAGACGTCCGTAAACACGTATTTTGCATAAACTCCTAGCCGAAACAGGCCATCCAACATTGCTATCAAGCTGCTCTAATCGTTGAACGTTTGGTTGCACAGTAATAGAAAACGCACCAAATTTGCGCTGCAAGCTTGTGGTTACATCAAAACATATCCAGCCAGGAATAGCCTGGAGAACTTCATGGTTAGACGCGGAAAGATGACTGTTTTCATACAAAGGATAATCCACTGAGTATGGGCGAGGAATAATAGACATCGCCTCAACGATTTTCGCACTTAATCTAGACGCTCCTTCATCTTCAAAAAAATATAGATTCTCATCTGGCACCAATAGTTTTGGGGCCCACCATCTTGTATTTGTAAAAAAAGTGCTTACGGCAACGTTGCAACCACGATTTTTTAGCTGATTTTTTGTTCTATATAAGCTCGTTCCAGAAATTATCGCATCATCGACAATTAGTACTCGTTGTCCGTTAAGCCATTCGAGGTCATGTGCGACGACTCTATCCGTTGTAACAACCGCTGAATTGGCCACCAACCCTACAGTTTCCAAGCATCTATAAAAACAGGCGGCTTTCCTGGCCATAAGTACCAATACATCTGCATTTGCATCCGATATGTGCTTTGCATATTCAATGATCCTCGCACGGTCTTCGCTGTCAAACACAGATAGAAATTCGTCAAGCATAGTTATTTTACTATTTTTGTTGGCCATTAGTCGTCCATATGTATCAGGCAACAAATAATTAGTTGGTTTCTACATATCTCGTTTCATCGACGAAAATCAACAGTGCCTTGTGAGGCTGTTCTGTCATGAACGTTTAAAAACCACCATGAAAGATGAGTAAAATCAAGGTAATTATAAATTTCACTTTATGGATATCATTATGGAGTAGGGGACTTGGTTTATTAGTCCCGGAGAAGCAGATACCAAACCTTCTACGATGGATCTCTTGGTATCAGTACACCCAATTCACGACATCGCGCCAACCGATGACCTTCAGGCCGCTACGCTCATACGATTCATCTCCTCCGTATATCAGCCATGGCGGTTCGGTTTCTCCAATGGCGAAGCGTCCTGCTCGCTGACCGGCTTTGATGTAATCTGACGTAACCGTGCTTCCTGACTTGATCTCGACCGGCTGGAGT
>JAKSDB010000030.1 GCA_022360415.1 Chlorobiales bacterium | reverse complement strand
CTTTATTACCGTCTTGAGGAATATCCTCTTGTCATCCCGCCGTTGAGAGAACGCAGGGAAGATATTCCTTTTCTGGCAAACCTTTTTCTTGAAAGCTTCTGTACGGCAAACAACATCGAAGCGCTCTCGTTCAGCAGGCCTGTTCTTGAAAAACTCGCCGGATATGACTGGCCGGGAAATGTTCGTGAACTTCAGAATATTGTTCGCAGGGCTGCAATAAATCGTAACGGAAACGAAATAGCATCCGTCCCCCTCCTGTTTCAAAACGGCACAGGTGAAGAAAGCACGACTTCTTCACCTGTCGCTGAACCCGTCAAGGAAAGCCCATCTGCGGAAGAAGAGAAGCAGGATACCCCGGCCGAGCAACCCCCTGCCGTTCCGCTCCCGCATTACGGCAAAGAATTGCTGTTGAAAAACGCTGAATTGCAGACAATCATCAAAGCTTATGAGGTGGCAGGCGGAAACCAGACGAAAACAGCGGAAATACTCGGCATCAGCCGCTCGTCTCTTTATCGCAAGCTGAAGAAGTACGGTATAGAAAAAAACCTCTCACTCTCGGTGACGAAAGGCATATGACCCCTCACCCGATCTGTCCGACGATCCCCCCCATCCGGGCAGGCAGCACATAGTGACAAGGCGCCTCTATAAATTGTCGTGAGCGGCACTCTCCCTCTATCGTATTGATTCCAGATACTTCTCCGCGTCCAGTGCAGCCATGCAGCCGCTTCCGGCAGCGGTTATCGCCTGTCTGTAGGTATAATCCTGCACATCGCCGCAGGCAAAGACTCCCGGAACGTTTGTTTCGGTAGACGATTTTGCTGTTTCAATATAGCCGTACTCGTCGATATTGAGCTGCCGTTCGAAAATTCCGGAGTTGGGAGAGTGGCCGATCGCGATAAAGACACCGTCACAGGAATGCTCCTTCAATTCTCCTGTTTTAACGTTTTTCAGTCTTATACCTGTTACTTTCGTTCCGTCACCAAGGATTTCATCCACAACCTGGTTCAGCTCCAGACTGATTTTCGGATTTTTCTCGACTCTCAGGCTCATAATCCTCGAGGCGCGAAACTCGCTCCTCCTGTGCGCCACCGTTACTTTGGAAGCAAAACGGGTCAGGAAAAACGCCTCTTCCATAGCCGTATCACCGCCTCCTATGACAAAAACATGGCTGTCCTTGAAGAAAAAACCGTCACAGGTCGCGCATGCCGAGACTCCCCGGCCCCGGTATTTTTTCTCTGAAGGCAGCCCCAGCCACTTTGCGTTTGCGCCTGTGGCAATGATCAGTGTCTTTGTAAGAATCTCACTCTCTCCATCAAGATAGATACAGAAAGGGCTTCGGGACAGATCAGCCTCGCTGACGCTGCCTTTGACAAACTCCGCGCCGAACCTGACAGCCTGTTCACGAAACCTGCCCATCATCTCCGACCCGTTTATTCCTTCCGGAAAACCCGGATAATTTTCTATTTCCGTTGTAATCATCAGCTGCCCGCCGGGCTGCTCACCGTCGATAACAAGGGGCCTGAGATTCGCCCTGCTTGCATAGATGGCGGCCGTAAGGCCCGCAGGCCCCGTGCCGATAATTACTACATCCCGGACTTCATTCTCCATGGTAAATGCGGTTTTTAACGGGCTCCTCTATTTATTTGTTGCGCACCATGAATTACTTCGTTGGTCGGTGCTCGAAATCCTCATGTACTCTCTCGTACACTCCGGTTTCTCCGGCTCCGTCCGCCTTGTAGCGCTCTCGACAATAAAGAGGTTCCCTAAATTTGATCAGGATATACGATACGGGAGAAAAGCTGCTGACCGCTATCTTGTTTAGCATGTAGTCAGCAGCTTTATCAGTTACTGTGCCTGCGCGAACAGACCCGGGTATGACCTCCGCTATAAGGGTGCTCTCAGGCAATCTGCGCGTTGATCTTCTCGGTAATCATGTTTTTCGGCATGGCTCCGACCATCTGGTCGACAACTTCGCCGTTCTTGAAAATCAACATTGTCGGTATGCTTCTGATGCCGTACTGGGCCGCCGTGTTGGGATTCTCGTCCACATTAAGCTTCGCAATCACCGCCTTGTTTTCAAACTCACCCGCAAGTTCTTCGATAACCGGCCCGAGCACCTGGCACGGTCCGCACCAGGCGGCCCAGAAGTCAACAAGAGCCACCTTGTCTGAATCGAGAATTTCAGATTTAAAATTCTCGTCGGTAGCCGTAAGATATTGTCCACTCATTGTACAATGTTTTAATGATAAGAAAATTCATACTCTACGATAATACAACCAAACAGTGTTGAAAGTAATAAAAAATACCTATTAAATCTATCCGGCAATTTTAACATTGTCCGGTCCGAGTATATTTTCCAGCTTGCCCAAAACGGCTTCATCAGGATCAATCGGACTGCTTCTTGCGAATAATCGCAACATTTCGATGTTTCCCGCCGATTGAACCTTGACCTCGAAATCAACCGCTGTCCTGCCCTTGTGCTCTTCAAAAACCTTTTTCACTTTCCCAAGCTTCTCCAGATCAGTCGGATCATCCGCGTCAACCCTCAGTATAACTTTATCAATACAGGACTCGCGAACCTTCCTTATCGGCACGACATCCTTGACCAGAAGCTTCAACCCGCCCCCACCTGCTTCCGCCTCCACGGTCAGCATCACTATTTCTTCGGATTTCAGAAGGTTGTGAAACTGCTCGTACACACTTGCGAAAACAGTAAAATCGGCTTTGCCCGTAAAATCTTCAATACTCCCGAAAAGCATCTGTCTGCCTTTTCTGTCCTGGTGGTGACGTATTGACACAACAATGCCGATAACCTTGTACTGTCTTGCCTGTTGCACTTCCCTGACATTGAGATGGAGGTTGGCAAAGGCCTCCCAGTCCCGGCGATAGGGTTCCAGAGGGTGGCGGCTGAGATAAAAGCCGACCAGTTTTTTTTCTGCCTGAAGCCTCTCATTGTCCGGCATGGGTTCGGCGCCCTCCATTTCCGGGTAAAGCGAATCCTGAACGGCCTCGTTCGATTCATCACTGAAAAAACCGCACTGGCCAAGTGTCACGGATTTATTCTGAAGCTGGCCGAAACGGATTGCCTTGTCCATATTGGCCAGGAGTTTCGCTCTGTCAGCATCGATCTCATCGAGAGCACCTGCAAGAATGAGAGACTCCAGAGCCTTGCGGTTCACGACCCGCAGATCAACCGAAGCCGCCAGGTCAAAAATGTTGACAAAATCCTTTTTTCTCAACAGCCGGGCAGAAACGATCGCACGGGCCGCGTTGCCAACCTGTTTGATCGCGTTCAGGCCGACACGTATCCCGGACCGTCCTTCGGCTTCTTCGATCGTAAACAATGCATCGCTTTTATTTACTGAAGGAGGAAATACAGGAATATTGAAGCTTTTTGC
Source organism: Chlorobiales bacterium (assembly GCA_022360415.1). GTDB lineage: Bacteria > Bacteroidota > Chlorobiia > Chlorobiales > Chlorobiaceae > Prosthecochloris. The sequence goes on along the minus strand of JAKSDB010000030.1, from coordinate 5,108 downwards.
TTCATCGGCAAGATGTTTCATCCTCTTTGCATCACCGATTTCACTGTTCAGAATGGCCGACATGAACTCGACAGGATAATGGGCTTTCAGGTAGCCTGTCCAGTATGCAAGTACCCCGTATGCCGCCGAATGGCTTTTGTTGAAACCATATCCGGCAAACTCTGCCATCAGGTCGAAAACCCTGTTGGCAAGCTTGTCATGAACCCCCTGTTTCACTGCGCCTTCGACAAATTCAGCCTTGAACTTCTGCATGATCTCGGGCTTTTTCTTTCCCATCGCCTTGCGGAGATTGTCCGCTTTTGCAAGCGAAAAATCGCCCATAACCTGGGAAATCTGCATGACCTGCTCCTGGTAGACGATCACCCCATAGGTTTCCTTGAGGATATCCTCGAGCATCGGATGCATGTAATCGATCGGCTCACGGTTGTGTTTCCTGTCGACAAAAAGGTCGACCGCGTTGCGGTTCTTGCCGATTTTCGCGTTGAGCGCACCCGGTCTGTATAAGGCGCTCATCGCAATGATGTCACCAATCTGCGTCGGCTGGAGTTTGGTCATGTAGTTCTGCATGCCCTGGGACTCAAACTGGAAAATCCCGGCCATTTTGCCTTCCTGAAAAATCCTGAAGGTCTTTCTGTCGTCCATAGGCAGATTTTCAAGGTCAATCGTGACGTCGTGCCTCTTGCGGATGAGATGCTGGGTTTCATCGATAACCGCAAGGGTCTCGAGCCCGAGGTAATCGATTTTGAGCAACCCTGCATCTTCAATCCAGTTTTTGTCAAACTGCGTCACAACCTGCTTGTCGTCGCTGACGGATCTGGCTGCCCCCTGCTCGAGCTCTTCCCGACCCATCTCGTCGGCATATTTGCGAGCTTCTGTCTCGATCTTGTTGGACACATAAAGAGGCACCTGCTCGTCAAGCCTGCCATTGGTGATCACGACCGCGCCTGCATGCATGGAGACGTTTCTCGCCCTGCCTTCAAGACCACGGGCGCAATCCATCAGACGGGTATTCCGGGAGGAGCTTTTCACGAGGTCTTTGAGCTCGGTGACCTCTCCAAGCGCCTCTCCAAGGGTAATCCCGGGCTTTCCCGGAACAAGCTTGGCCAACCTGTCAACAACCGGCAAAGGCACATCGAGCACCCGTCCCGCGTCCCGGATGGCGTTCCTTGCTCCGAGCGTACCGATCGCAATGACCTTGGCGACACTTTCTTCACCGTATTTCTCGACGGTGTATTCAAGCACCTTCTGTTTGCCGACCGGTGTGAAATCGATGTCGATATCCGGCATACCGCCCCTTTCAGGATTGAGAAAGCGCTCGAAAAGCAGGTTGTAACGCAGTGGATCGATGCTTGTAATCCCCGTAAGATAGGCGACGATACTTCCCGCGGCGGACCCTCTCCCGGGGCCGACGGAATAGCCCATGCGGCGTGAAGCGGCAATAAGGTCGCTGACGATAAGAAAGTAAGAGCTGAATCCCATACTCGTGATGGTTGTCAGCTCTTTTTCAATCCTTTCGTTGATCATGTTCAGGGAAAGGCCCTGTGGTTCCGGATCTGCATATTTTTTTCCGGCACCTTCATACGTCAGATGTTTCAGATAGTGCGCTTCATCATCAAATCCCTCCGGCAGTGGAAAAAGCGGGAGTTTCGGGTCCTCTTTTTGAAAACTGTAGGAGCACTTCCCGGCAATGGCATGCGTGTTTGCAATCTCGCCATACGAATCATCGAACAGCCTTGCCATCTCCTGCGGTGTTTTCAGGTAATTTTCACTGTTCGGCAGGGACTGAAGCTGATTGCTGGACAATTTTTCCTTTGTTCTGATTGCAACCATGGCACGGTAACGATCGGCATCTTTTCTTTCGAGATAGTGAACATTGTTGGTCGCAACCAGCCCGATACCGTTTTCTCCGGCAAGCCTGATGGTGTCCGCATTGAGCGTTTCGTCAAACGAGGTGTTGTGCCGCTGCAGCTCGAGGTAAAAATCCTCACCGTAGATTCCCCGGTACAATGACACGAACGAAGAAGCTTCTTCGTAATTGCCGGCAAACAGTGCTCTTCCAATGCGTCCGGCGTAGTAGGCTGAAAGGCAGACCAGACCTTCAGAAGCATCGGCAAGCCAGTTGCTGTCGACGTGCGGGACACCGTTGACGAAAGCTTCCTTTGCCGCCTTCGAGAGAAGAACGCAGAGGTTTCTGTACCCCGCCTCGTTTTTCACCAGCAACACAAGAGAGGGAGAAGAAGAGCTTTTGCTGTCGTGGTAGGCATCCTGTTCAAGAAGGTATATCTCGCTGCCGATAATCAGCCTCACGCCTGCTTCACGAGCAAGGCTGAACAGCTTGGGCATGTTGAATGTAGCAGCATAGTCAGTAACCGCTATGGTGTCCATCCCGTTCTTTTTGCAGGCCGAAAACAGCTCCTGCGGAAAAACAGGGCTGCTTTGCATCGAATAATGCGTGTGCGTATGCAGATGTACGAAATCCATTCTTGTCGTAACGGTAACAGAACTGAAACAGGGTATCATGAAAGCGAACCGCCCCATTCAAAAATGAGGCTGAAAAGCGCGCATTCTTTCCCGGCATTCCATTATAACATTTCAGGGCGACTTATCAACCGGAGGAAACAATGTTTCGCGGTACTGCCGGCGAAACAGTTTTCCTTGCCTCGGAAGCATTGAGACGGTAAAAGATTTTTTCATAGTCATCAACCATCCTTTTACAGCTGAAGCGTTCAATAAAATCCTTTCTGCAAGCATGTCTGCTGATGTTTCCGATACTTTCGACAGCATCCTTGAAATCATCGATCGTTTCACACAAATAACCGGTTTTTTCATGCTGTATGATTTCCGGTGACGAACCGCAGGATCTGACTATGACAGGAGTACCGCATGCCAGCGCTTCTATCATGACAAGCCCGAAAGGCTCAGGCCAGTCTATGGTATTGAGCAACGCCCTGGCATTTTTCAGCAGTTTTATTTTCCCGCTTTCCGAAACCTCGCCGAGGTATTCCACAAGGGGGTCGTAGAGCATGGGCTCGATCTGCTCCCTGAAGTACTCTTTTTCCGACGGATCGATCTTCGCCGCGATCTTCAGGGGAATGTTACAGGCTTTTGCAATACTTATCGCCTGGTCTGGCTTTTTTTCAGGGGAAAAACGTCCCAGGTAAAGAAAATAGTCGGACGGTGAATCATTGAAAGGAAAATATTCAGGGGGATAACCGTGATATACCGTTCCGACCCAGTTTATATCCGGGACCGGACGGCGCTGGGAATTGCTGATCGAAACATAATTGAGTCTTGCGTATGCCCGGAGCGCTTTGACAAGGTAAAGCACGTCAAGGCGACCGTGCATCGTCAGCAGTGTCGGTGTTGACGATAATGACGCAAAGGGAAAGGTGAGAAAATCAACGTGCGAGTGAATAATATCGAAATGCCCCTCCATTTCATGGTAGACTTTCGCAAGCTCGAGCATGGAGCCGATAACGCTCGCCCCCTGCTTTCCATCAAGCCGCAACCCGCGATCTGCCATCGGAAAAAGCTTTGCCGATGTGCGGGAATCTCCCGTTGCAAACAGCGTGACATCATGCCCTCGCCTGACCAGCTCTTCGGTTATGCAATAAACAACCCGTTCAGTACCGCCATACCCGGCAGGCGGCACACTCTCAATGAGCGGCGCTATCTGCGCTATACGCAGGGACTTCATCACATCCTCCGGTTTTTACACATTCTATCGGATCATAGTTGAACATATACTCTTCATTTGTTGAAAGGGTAAAACATTTCCCCCAGAACGAGCAGGGTATCGGCATGCTGTCATCCGACTCGATGACAGCCAAAACATGTTTGTGATTGATATCAAGCCTGATCATACGATCACGCCAGTGAACCTTGAACAAAAGACGTTTCCATCTTTTCGGCAGCCAGGGTTTCAGCACAATCCTGTCCGACTTGAGTGTCAGCCCTCCAAAACCTCTTACAGCCGTCTGCCATGTTCCTCCTACAGCCGCACCATGTATACCGAGCTCGGTGTTTCCATGCAGATTTTCCAGATCGACCCGCGCGGTTTTCATGAAATACCGGTACGCATGCTGTCGGTTTCCGACGGCAAGCCCGACCATTGCGTGCGTGCAGTGGCTGAGAGAAGATTTGTGCAGCGCCCTTTTTTCGTAGAAGTTGTAATTTGCCAGCTTTACTTCATCACTGAAGGCATGGGGAAACAGCAGAAACATCATCAGGACGTCTGCCTGCTTTATCAGGCGGGTCCTGTCGATATTCCGGTAGGAAATCCCCTGCGGCAGCACCGGCCTGCCTTTGCGATCATGGCGGGCGATCACATAATCTTTCAGGTCGAAGTAGCCGTCAAACTGCTCGATAAGTCCTGAATCCGCGTCTATGGCGAACTTGAGTTTGTCGCCGATCTCGCTCCACTTTTCAACCTCTTTCCTTTCAAGCAGGAGCCTTTCGCACAAGCTTCTGAACTCCTTGACTTTTCGTCTGCTGAAATATTCAAACAGCGTAGCGGCAAGCTTCACATGCCATTTGACGAGGTAGTTGGTATAGGCATTATTGTTCACATGTTCGTGAAACTCGTCAGGACCGATGACCGTCCTGATTTCAAAAACATCGCCTGACTTTACAACACGGCTTTCCCAGAAACGGGCTGTCTGAAAAATCATTTCCAGTGCATGATCGAGCAGGAACTCCGTATCGCCGGTCACCCTGAAATACCTTTCTACCGCATAGATGACATCCGAAACGATATGGTCTTCCTCCGTTCCGGTATAGATCAGGCGTATGGTCCTTTCAAGCTTCGAGGCAAATCTCGGGGTCACATCTTCTCCGGTCGTTGCTGTCTCCCAGCCATACCTCGCCCCTTTATACCCGGCTCTCTTCGCGTTTTTTATCGCTCCCGGCAGGGTTTCATAACGGTACAGAAGCATGTTTTTCGCTATGCCGGGAAAATTGTAGAGATAGAAGGGGAAAATAAAGATTTCTGTATCCCAGAAGACATGTCCGAGGTATCCTTCCGAGCTGAGAAACTTCGCCCCGATACTTCCGCTTTGTCTCGGACCGTTAATCAGAAGCTGGTACATGTTATAGCGTATGGCCTGCTG
>JAKSDB010000192.1 GCA_022360415.1 Chlorobiales bacterium | reverse complement strand
TATCAATCCCGTCGCTGCATTGCGGTGGGGTTGGCGTGTCGCTGGGCTCAGGCGTAAAGGTGGGTGTCAGTGTGGGTGTCGGCGTCGCCGGGCAGGAGATGTAGCTCAGGAAAGCTTCGGGCACTTGCTCAAAGGGGATGGCTTCCCCATTCAATTGCAATTCCAGCAGAGAAAGCGGCACCCAGCAACGCTGTCCGGTGGCGGGCCCGATAAATTGGGCGAAGAAGCCATCCGGGCTAAAGCCGTTGATCTCGTATTGCTCGCCTTCAAACAGCGTGTCGGCGATATCAAAAAGCGAGGCCTGGCAACCCAGGCGGCAATTGCTATTTTGCAGCGGGACGGCGAAGAGTTCATCGGGCGCCGGCGTGGGCGTTTCGGTGGGCGTGCTGGAGGCCGTGGGTGTGGGGCTGGCTGCTTCCACTTCGACCTGGGCGCGCTCCGCTTCACCCAGCACGGTGAAAACCGCCACCGCGGCCTCGCCCTGCGCGCCATCGCTGCCGATACCGCGCGCTTCCAGCGTGTGCGTGCCCGGCTGAAAATCGAAACCCTGCGTGAGGGTCACCAACAGATCATCAGCTACCGAGCTAACAGCCAGCACCTGCGCCTCGCCCCCGTCTAGCTTCAATTCGATCTGGCTGATGCCCGCGCCGTAGGCGGCGTGCACCCGCACTTCGTAGAGACCCGCCGGCAGGCTCGCGCCATTGAGCGGTTTATCGATCCAGGTCACCGGTGTCTGGCTCGGGTCCGCGTTGCCTGTGCAGGCGGCCAGAACCAGGGCCAGCGCCACGATGGCCAGCAGGGTGGGGCGGTGAAAAGCGGAGCGCATCATTCGTTCACCAACTCAATCGTGAAATTGACTTCGCAGGTCCCGCTCGGGTGGCTGGCGTGCAGCACGGGTGAAACCCGCTGATCCGGTGCCGCGTCAATCGAGTAGCTGTTGAACCAGTACTTGCCTGCCGGCTGGCAAATGATTTGCTCGCTGTCATATCCTATTGGCGGTTCATCCCAGTCCCAAAAACTGAACTCGACCGTTCCCCACTGACCCCGCAATAAAGTGAATTCTGTAGTGTGCTTGTCCAGCCTCTTGTAGTTGTCATTGAAGAGGCAGGGAGTGGGCAAGTTGCAATAGCGTAAAAACATATCCGCAAAGAATTCAGGGTTGTCTTCTGTTTCATCAGTGAAGATCTTGTAGTCAATGCTTGAGCCGGAGGTCGCGAATCCGGCCCCCTTGTTACCCTCAAGTCTGAGCATGGCATAGCCATAGCCCTCCGCAT
>JAKSDB010000441.1 GCA_022360415.1 Chlorobiales bacterium | reverse complement strand
TGCTGAACTTCAGCAGGGTTGTTGGTTAGATGTATCTTGTGGTGCACGAGCTCGATCTCCCATGCCTTGCCATCGACCCAGCGTCCAAGGCGGTAAGCATAATAAGGGTGCTTGTCGAACGGTTTGGTCTCGTAATGCGCCGTAAAGCTGATGTCATCGTAACCATCCTGCCTGATTTCGAGAGGCATTACGGGGATGCTGAAGGATGCGCCGCCGAAAAACTCGATCGAGACGCTTTTTCTTTTCGGCTTTCCGTCATTAGTTCTATCTGAGGCCTTCAGTGTTTCCATTGGAACGACACTCAGGGCAGGAAGAAGTACCGAAATCAGAAAAAGACAATTCTTTATCCTTGGTACAATCATCGTACAACGGTTGATCGTTGAATAGTGTAAATGACCGGCGCGGCATACCGGTTAAAAAACGACTGTAATGTAACCATATTCCATAATCAGAAAAAATCTTTCTCTCCGAAGACCGTGAACCCGGGCCGGGCAGGCAACACATCACCGGATTATCAATTCGCTGTACTTCTTTCTCCAGGCCTTCGAATCTCATTAACAATACTCATTTTTCGTTGCTGTTATTGAAAACTTTTTTTGTTTTTCTTTTGCTTTTGATATATTTTCATTATCAACTATTGATAGTAAAATAATTGATGGTAAAATAAATAGCCATCGATAAAACAACCAACAATAACCTTAAGACCTGATGCAAGAGGTCAAGGAGAAGAAAAACATGCGCCGACGACTGCGATTCATAGAAAGTGAGGTGTACTTTCCTATCATTATCGGTTTACACCTGGTGCTCTGGGCTGTGGATCTGTTCCTCTATAGCGGCCCTTTAACCCTGAACGAGGGAGAGAGCCCGGTTATGCGCGTTCTGGGCGAGGTTCTGGCATCCTGGGTAATCACCGTTTTCGGGTTCAATCTCCTGATGGCCACACGAGCGCACTGGGTGGAAAGAATTTTCGGCGGGCTTGACAAAATGTACCTGATTCACCGCCGGGGAGGAATGATAGCGATGGCGCTTCTGTTTCTGCATTTCATCATTGTACCCAAAGATCCGGGATTCACGATAGGCAAACCTCTCGGGTTCATTGCCATGGTGCTGATTTTCCTGGGAGTTTTATTGTCCGCCGCTCCTTTTTTCAAACAGCGCATTCCATACCGCAAATGGTTGACAGTACACCGTCTAATGGGACCATTCTACGTGGTTGGAGTCAGCCACGCCCTTCTGGTACCAACATTGACAAGCCATCTTCCGCTGGTACGCACCTATGTATTCTCTATGGCCCTCATGGGTATAGCGGCCTGGCTTTATCGTGTATTCCTGCATCGCCTGCTGCACCCTCGCAGCTCTTATAGCGTTACCGATGTCAAACCGTTCGACGGTTCCGTTCTCGAGGTGGAAATGACCCCTGCGCAAACCCCTTTACAGTTTGCTTCCGGTCAGTTCGGTTTTTTCACCTTTCCCGGCATCAATCGCCGTGAATCTCATCCTTTCACCATAGCAAGTTCTCCTGAACAAGACCGGCTACGGGTGGCGATTAAAAATCTGGGTGATTTTACCGAGTCACTTCAGACACAGATCCAGGTTGGCGATCCGGTAAAAGTCGAAGGCCCATACGGAGTTTTCACGCAAAACAGGAGCTGCTCAAACCGCCAGATCTGGATAGCGGGCGGAATCGGCATCACACCTTTTTTAAGCATGGCCCACGACCTCAACAACAATCCCGAAATGGAGGTAGCCCTTTACTGGACGGTACGTAATAAAGAGGAAGCCCATTTCGACGAAGAACTGCGGAGCCTGGCCGAACAGACGCCCGGTTTGACTTACCGTCTCTGGCTGTCCGATGAAACCGGTTTGCTGACGGCAGAAGCAATACCCGAAACAGAAAACACCGAAGAGCTGAACGTGTTTATCTGCGGTCCGGAAGCAATGCGTCATTCGCTGGCGGACCAGTTTAGGGCTCTCGGTGTCCCCAAACGGCACATCTACAGTGAAGAATTCGCGTTTCGATAAAAACCATACGGCTCTGGCGGGCCTGTCGGGGATGACCCGCTATACGCCATGTGTTTATCAAGAACCTAAAAGAAAATCGCTATGCTCAGAAAGTCCATGCTCTTCTTTCATGTTGTCGGGACCATTATGTATGTCGGCACCATCCTTGCGCACATTGCCTCGGGAATCATTGCGGGCAGTAATGTTCAGGCCGTGTACCATACCGCAATATTCCAGGAAACAACAGCGTATATCTTCATATTGCCCGGGATCATTGCCAAGACAATTTCAGGCTTTGTCATGTTTTCACTGTACCCGGAAAAACCGCTGTGGCTGAAAATAAAAATCGGACTGGCCGCGTTTCTGGCGTTTAACGCTTTTTTCCTGCTTACGCCCCTGATGCCTGAGCTACGGGTCTTGGCAGAAGAAAGCCTGAAGGCCGGACACCTGACCGAGGCATACAAAGCCAAGGAGCACATGGCAACACTGGTTGGCATGAGCAATGCCATACCTCTTGTCTTAGCCGTTGTTCTCGGCGTCTTTAAACCCGGTTTCAAATTGAAAAAAAGGTGACTCCGGCGAGCCCCGATAGAGCTGGCACCACCTGTAATGTAAAAAGCCCCCGGAAAGAGGGGGCTTTTTACATCAGGGCACCTCTATTTATTGTCATGAGCGGTTCAAGAGCAAGGCGAACGGAGCGGAGAAACCCTCTCCTATCCGCTCAACGATGCAATTGAAGCGCGGAATAAACAAATCGAGGTGTACCCATCATGCTATCTGCACGTAAACTGACGCTTTCGCGTTACAGATAGGGCATGTTTCCGGAGGCGTTCCCAACTCGATATGACCGCAGATCGGGCAAAGCCAGATTTCAGTATCCGAAAGGTCTTCTCCATTTTTCACAGCTTCAAGAGCTTTTCCGTACAAGGCGGCGTGAACTTTTTCAGCCTGAACCGCATAACCGAACATGCGTTTTGCCTTGTGGCCTTCTTTTTCCGCCTGTTCGTACATGGGAGGATACATCTCGTTATGCTCGTAGGTTTCCCCCCCTATAGCCGTTTCGAGGTTTTCAGCGGTTGACCTGATACCATCCGACGCCCCCAGATGTCCTTCGGCATGGATTCTTTCTGCCTCGGCGGTTGTTCTGAACAGCTTTGACACATTTTTAAAGCCGTCCTTTTCTGCTTTTTTGGCAAATGCAACATACTTCTGAAACGCCTGGCTTTCTCCGGCAAACGCGTTTTTCAGGTTCTCCTCAGTTGTTGGCATGTTTTTGATTCTCCTTGCGTATTTGATGTTGTCAGAAAAAACCTCTTCTGTACGATGAGGTTCGGTCTCTGTAG
>JAKSDB010000055.1 GCA_022360415.1 Chlorobiales bacterium | reverse complement strand
GAAGATGCCGCCTCATACGACTCGTCCGCAGAGTCGTCATCATAGATCAGCAGCTCGAAATTGGTATATGTTTGAGCAAGGATAGATTCAATCGTCTGTCGGATGAACCTCTCGTTGTTGTACATGGGAATGGTAACCGTCACCAGCGGTTTGCTGTTTCTTTTCATATCACGCTCACGGATTTTCTTTTCATATCGGGCTGCCGCCACCTCTCATAAGGACTTCTCTATTTTATTTGTTACACACCATGATCACTTCGTTGTCCCGGCAAGGTCGGGGCTCCGTTCGCCTTGCATCCCGACTGCATCGGGACTCGCGACAATAAACAGAGGCGCCCATAACCCGGGTCATAAAAAAGATAACCGGAAATATCATATGGCGGCAATCGATACAGGAAATTTTTCTCAATTCTCGCTCCGGCGGTAGACTGCATCGTTTTTTTCAGCCCATTCTGGAGTTGCTTTTTTACCGGTTTCCAGAACCGTCCCGGCATCGACAATCACTCCCTTGAGCACCGCCCAGCTCATGTTTGCCATCCAGAGATACGCCCCTTGCAGGTTCGCTCCCTGAAGGTCGGCATTGGTCAAATCCGCCTGACGAAGATTTGCCCCCGCCAGGTCTGCACCTCTCATATCCGCTTCGACAAGATCGGCCCGTTTCAGGGATGCACCGCTCAGATCGGCGTTTCGTAAATCCGCGCCTTCAAGCACTTTCCCGTTCAACTTTGCTCCTGAAAGGCGTATCGGCTCGTCAGGATTCTTTTTTCTCATCTTGTTCCATCGTGAAACACTTTCCGTCAGCAGCTCCCGCTGGTGAACATCATACGGGAGCGCTGCCGCCTCAGCACGCGCAACGCCAAAACGAATCTTCTGACTGACAGGGTTGGCCGGCCAGCTTTTTTCAAGAGCGGCTGACGTATCATTATCACCGCTTTTCGCAACAGATACCGTCGATTCTTTTGCAGGCCCAGAAAATACTGCCGCACTCTTTTCAGCAGAAACCTCTTCTACCTGTTTCTCGGGTGCCACAGCATTGCTGTTCTTCGCTGCCATGGCTCCGGAACCGGCGATCTCGGTCATCACTAACAATGCCTGATTCTTTTCCGCCCACTCCCGATCGGCATACTTTCCTGTTTCAACAACGGTTAACGGCGTCACTACCGCACCTTCAAGATTCGCTCCATCAAGAACCGCACGCCACAAATACGCTCCATCAAGATCTGCTCCTGCAAGATCAGACGCCCTGAGGTTGGCTGAGCGGAAATCAGCCCCTTTGAGGCTGCTCTCTCTCAAGATACTGTTGGCAAGATCAGCCTGTTTCAGGTTCGCACCGTCAAGGACAGCCGCTCTGAAATCGGCTCCGTCGAGACCGGCTTCTTCAAGAACCGCTTCCTGTAAAGAAGCGTCGTGGAGAATTGCATCATAAAGAAGGGCGCCTTTTAACACCGCCTTGTCAAAAGAAGCTCTGCGGAGATCGGCCTCGCTCATGTCGGAACCTTTCAGGACCGCACCGGTTAAATCCGTATTGCTGAAATCGACTTCTTTAAGGTTTTTCCCTCTCAGGTCGGCTCCGCTCAGATCAAAACGCCTCTCCGGCTCTCCCTTCCTCAGGGCATTCCATGCCTCGACTCCTTTGAGCAGCACGTCGAGATGCTCTTTGTCGTAAGAAAACATCGTAACCGGAAGCAGTGATATCCCGAATAACAATACCAATAAAAAAGAGAACTGTTTCATTGATTTCATTTTTGTGTCGCCTGCACTGAAGGGCCTCCGAAGGCTTTGCCGAGATTGATCCTTGAATAATATACCGCAACCCCGAAAACAATGCCCGCAATTGCCATGAGAGCATTGTTTTCAAGGTAGAATGCCAGTAAAACCGATGTCGCGGAAAAAAAAGCAACGATGAGCTGTCCAAAAGCCCTGGAAAGCGTTACGTCGTCAAGCTGTTGTGAAAGAGCTTTCTCCGAACGCAGCATTTCAAGCGAATTCGATCTGACAATTGCGGGAACAACGATATAGACCATACCGGTAAAAGAAAGGGTTATCCATCCAAGCAAGGCGGCATGAGTATGTGAATGGTAAATCCACATTTTTTCTTCTGCTATTGGAGGCAGCGCGCCGAACCACCTGAAGAAATAGATGTTGAGAATGCCGTATGCGCTTGCCGCAAGGAGCATCGCAAGCCCCGAAAGCAGAAATGCCAGGGCAGGGTGTCTGAACTCTGTGGAAAAGAAACGGAAAAGATAACGGGCAAAACCAATCAGAAGCGCGATAACCCCGAACATGAGCGTATGGCTCACAAACATCATACCGAGGTAGTTTCCCATCAGAATCGTAATAAGAAATACAAGTACACCGCCGACAAAAATATAGGACCAGATACTGAAGAGTTTTTTGACCAGCTCTTTCCCGGAAGAACGACGCCAGACATAGGTGTAGAGAAACCCCATGACACTGATACTCAGCGGAAACGATGAGCCGAGGAAATAGGACGACTGTGTCACAAAAAAAGGAATAATGCCCGATTCAGGAAATGCTTCCTTCAGCCCGAGAGTAAAAAGCCCGAGGTTGGCGACAATCAGAAAAAGAACGTCGAAAATGTAGTATCGTACGGACACTTCGCGCCATATTCCGGAAATGGAGAGCTTCGAAAAAATCTCTTTTGCAGCCGATGAAACAACGACTATCAGAAAAAGGCCGACAATGGCCTTGAGAAACGGCCACTTCAAGTACACAGCCAGAACAACCAGAAAAAGGGAAAGAAGCACGCCAAAAATATAACGCATCTGTTTTTCGGGATCGACTTCGAGCTCGGGATAGATTGCAGAGATCAGATAGCGGTTGAGAATAAGGATGGCGAGATTGCCAAAGCCTGTAAAAAATATATAGGGGTGCACCGT
>JAKSDB010000122.1 GCA_022360415.1 Chlorobiales bacterium | reverse complement strand
GGCAACGAACCTGCGCCTTATGTCATCCACGCGGTTTCTGTTGACACCGAGATCGGAAAAACCCAGCCTCGAGGCTGAGCGCACATGAATAACATTGCCGGTTTTTTCCAGACGAAACTCGACATCATCGACAAACCCGAAAAGAGGAACGGAAAAGGTCGTCCAGAGATAGTTTTCCGCTTCATCCTGTACCGCTCCTCCCATCTCATCGACCACCTTTTTCAGGAGCGTCCAAGCCTTTTCGTGCTCCATTTTCCCGTAAGCAACAGGCTCGACCCGACCCGGACTGTCGGAATTTTCACTGCATACACAATTCGGCGTTCCGGGGCATGGCCTCAGCTTTCCGTTTTCAAGACCGGGTTTTTCCGATGGTTGGGGCCAGAACCCTGAAACGGTATCTGTCAGAGCTTTCATTGCATCGTTCAGTATATCCATGGCTGTTGGTTTCCAGTTTTTTTCTGTCAGTCTTTGACACAGCGAACGGCAAACCCTCTTGTTTTTGTCCCGGAGTTACGATAGACAGCGGAGTAACTGCTGAACATTTCCCTGTACCAGGCGGTGTATTTCCCGCTTTCGCCTGAAGTCCACCAGCCAGCATTGGTACCGGCAAGCCTGAAACTGCCGCCCGAACTTCTGTAACCGGAAGGCAGTGCTGTGAAGCCGGACGAGTTGTTTGCCCCGACATTCGGCGGGGTCCATCCTTCCACTGATTTCAGATAACTTGCGGCAGCCCTGTCCCCGCCAAGTTTATCGACAAGTGTCTGCCATTCTTCGTCGTCCGGAATATGCCACCCCTCAGGCGCAAGCCCGCGGGGATCGTTTACCGCGTACCAGTTATACAGCTTGCCGTACAACGTGCCGTTGAGACTGTCGTTCTCATAATAGCACCATGCCCCTGTCGTCAACATTGCCCACTCGTTCGGATCCTGAACCTGGAGAATCGGATCGCCGTTCCTGTAATGCGTAACATCGAGAGTTTTTGCCATCCAGACCTGCTGTCCGATCTTCACCGAACCATCATCCTTACTGTTTTCCGACGCCGCGTAACAAACCATACTGACGGCAAACACCATGGCAAGAAAAACAAAAGACGATGCGACAAAATGGCTTCTCAAACCCTTCATGATTCTTCTCCGTTGGGTTCCCGGTTACCGTAACAGAAGGTTCATCAATTAAAATACATACCTTTTTATCCGAATAAAAAATCCCCGTACGGAGACCTTACCCCTTCCTGCCCGACCGGTTACAGCACCATCCACCACAGCGGCAAGGTCAGAAAAGAGAGCACAACCCCTACGGCAACCATCAGGTTGGCCAACTGGGGATTGATGCCATGCTCGGTCGCAATGATTCCCGCCGTAACCATGGGAGGCATCGCCGCTTCGAAAAGCGTCACTTTTATCGGAAGCCCTCCAAGCCCCAGAAAGTGGACATAGAAAAGGTAAAGAAGCAATGGCGCAAGGAACAGCTTGAATCCCAGGCCGAGAGAAAGGCCCAGGCCGTTTCCCCTGAAATGAACGGGATTGAGCTGGTATCCAACCGAAAAAAGGGCGAGCGGCGCAAGCGTATCCCCCAGGCGGCGCAAAACTGCGCTGAACCAGTCGGGATAGTCGGTGCCAAGAAGCAGAAAGGCTATGACCAGCGCGATAAAAGGCGGAAAAAAAATAATTCTTTTTACAATATCTCCCGGAGAAGGCTTGCCGTCGGAATAAATCCCCGCAACAGTGATCCCAAGCGTCGAGAGCACCATAAACGAACCGAGCTGGTCGACAATGATCCCACTCGCAAGCCCCTCCTTACCGTAAAATGCCTCGATCATCGGTAAACCGAGAAACGAGGTATTTCCCATGCCGCCGGTCAGGAGAAGAGCCCCGACAGTAGCCCTCGGCAGGTCGAGCAATTTTCCGAGAAGCAGAAAAAACAATGCTCCCAGCCCGAAATGCAGCCACGGCATGGCCGCCATGAAGAACACATCGCCTGAAACCGTGAGATCATGAATGTAGAGCAGCGTTATTGCAGGGAGCGAGACGTGTATAATGAACCCGTTGAGGACCGACGGGGTCGCGGACGGCAGCCTTCCGGAGCCCCGCAACAACCCGCCGGCAAGAAAACAGACAATAAGGAGCAGAAGATTGTGCATGCGACCATTTTCAAAGTCAAAATTCAAAAGGAAAAAGTCAAAGCCAACCCGAATGCGCCGGTTAACTTCATAGAGGTGTGCTAATGAGCACCTCTATAAATTGTCGCGAGCGCTACGAGGCGAACGGATTCAGCCCGGATGTGAATTCAGACAACGAAGCTGCTTTGCCGCGGTCATAACCCTGCCCGAAAGATATTCGATAAATGCTCCCGAATCGTTGACGCACGGAACATAGGTAACGCTTTCTATCCCGCTTTTCAGCAATGCTTCCCTTGCTTTTAAGCACGTTTCATTGCCGTCGGAAAAGTAGCCCGCGGAAAACAGCGCGACATGTTCCGGGGCTTCTTTTTTCAGCCCTTCGAGGGTCTGCTCCAGCGAAGGCTCTGTCCACTCACCACCAACATCATGGTTCAAAAAAGAAACCCGGATTTGTCGAAACCTGTTTCTTCTGTCACTCATGATAGCTTTACGCAACAATCCGGCAAAAGCTATTGTCTCTTCCACTCCGGTACGAAACGACGGAGGATTCCCTCCGGAATCGGCGACAAGAGAGCCGTGAAAAACCAGAATCAGGGCCGAATCGCCGGCTACACTGCTGTAAGCGGATTGAACATGCCGGAAAATGTGGTCGAGGTATACATCCAGTAACCGCTCGTCCTTCCAGAAACGACCTACGACTTTTGTGCCCGCCAGCTCTTGCCCGGTATAGTTTTCTCCAAGATAGCCGCATATCGAGCCGCAATTCAGGTCGTTCTCAACCGGTGCCATATACAGGATAACCCGTGCGTCATAACCGCGTGTGCTGCCGATCACTTCCTCGAAAAACGGAGGCGTAGCGGAAAACGCCGGGAACACCTCAAAAGTGAGGTCTCCCTTGTCAGGATGCAGCATGAGCCTGTTGCCGACCGCGGCTGCCTGTTGCCGGGTAAGCGCGTTCTGCGGCGACACATAGTTTGTCTTTCTGAACCTTGCGCTGTTTTTCAGGCCAGACATGAAAGAAATAAACCATTGGAGAGGTTTGGAGATCGATATGACTTCCGACGCATGGGCCAGAGTGTGGCGCGTCATGGAAAAGTTATCAAAAAAACCCGATGTCTCCGCCTCTCCGTGCGCAATGACGATAACAGCTATTTTTGCTACCATTTACGATTCACCATTCACCCTCTTTTCCCCGTTAACCCTTGCTTCCATACCTTCCCTGAACCGCTCTTCGGGTCTGACTACAACACTGTCGCCCTCGACAAGGCCTTCGAGAACTTCCACGAAACGACTGTCATCGGCACCGGTCTCTATCTTTCGTTTCTCAAGATGGCCTTTGCTTATTTTCCATACGTGTTTCCGTCGCATTTCTTCAAAAACAGAACCTTTCGGCACCAGCAGCGCACCCTGCCGGACATTATAGACTATATTGGCCGTTGCCGTCATTCCAACTTGCAGTTCCTCAAACTTCTTGTCAAAATCCAGATAGACCTTTGATGTCTTGGTAATCCTGTCCGTCTGTGGCACGACACGTGAAACAACCGCCGAAAAGCGTTTTTCCGGTAATGCATCCAGGGCTACGGTTGCCTTTTGACCTTTTTTCAGCCGGGGAACATCGAGCTCGTCAACCTCGACTTTGACAGTATAACTGTTTGTATCGATGATTCTCGCGACAAGAGTATTGGAAACAATATAATCCCCTACCCTCGCGTCCTGCCGGGTAAGAACGCCGGCTATGGGAGCACTCACAGTCCGTTTTCCTGCTTCGTCCAGGCGACTTTTCAGCTGCAGCTCACGCTGCCGAAGCAGTTTTTTCGCTTTTACATACCCTTTTTCGGTGGCATCGAGATCCTGCACGGGAATGGCTCCCGCCTGAAACAGTTTGCGGTTTCTTGCAAGCCTGGCTTCCAGATCGTCCGCCTCTGCTTTCTGCTCCGCATAGGCCGCCCTTGCTTCCTCTACAGCCAACTGCAACTTTCGATCATCAAAAACAAGGATTGTACTGCCTTTGTCAACCCGCTCACCGTCGCTCGCACCGACATATCCCACCGTTCCGGATATCTCGCTGCGGAGATCGGACATTGCTCCGGCGTCGACGTAACCGGTTGCATAAATCGCTTGCACAAGCTCCATTTTTTTAACCTGAAAAGCCTCCACAACAACGATATTGGCCCTTGTAACCAGATAAACAATCGTCACAAGAAAAATGAGTCCGAGTACAACAGTATACTTGGGAAGTATCTTCTGTAATGTCTGCATAGATGAAAGGAAAGCTTTAGAATGCTGATGTGGAAGTTAATGGTTTCAGAATTTTTCTCCTTGTCTACCTTGGTTTTTCCATAATTTTATCAATCTTTAGGGTCTATAAACAGATCACAATAGTTGTTGTATTTATGAGCAGTCAGGAGGATATTCAGAAAGGTTTTCTCGAAACCGTCAGATTCGATGCGAACGGCCTCGTCCCGGCAATTGTCCAGGATCATGAAACCGGCAAGGTACTGATGATGGCGTGGATGAACCGCGAAAGCCTTGAAATGACACTTGAAAAAAGGAAAGCTTGCTACTGGAGCCGCAGTCGCCAGAAGCTCTGGCTGAAAGGGGAGTCCTCAGGCAACATGCAGGATGTTCACGATATACTGATCGACTGTGACGGCGACACGCTGCTGCTGAAAGTATCACAGAAAGGAGGGGCATGCCATGTCGGCTACCACTCATGCTTCTACCGCAGGGTTAACGAAGATCTTTCCCTGGAAACCTGTGATACCCTGATGTTTAATCCCGAAGATGTCTATGGCAAAAAAAGCTGAAGACCCGGTCAACCGGCCAAAAGAAGCTGCCGAATCTCTTTTCAGATCAAAGTCGCATGCCTCTATACAGCACATGTTTGATGAAGTTGCTCCCACCTACGACTTTCTCAATCATCTCCTGAGCCTCGGTATAGACAACTACTGGCGGTCATATGCGGCAAAAAAAGCAAAACAGCTGATCGGAGAAGACAACAAAAACCCTGATATTCTGGATGTCGCGACAGGCACAGGCGATCTTGCTCATGCCATGTCCGCCGTCCCGGGATCAAAGGTTACCGGAGTGGACCTTTCCGCAAACATGCTGTCGATTGCGAGACAAAAATATCCCTCCATCACCTTCACGGAAGGATACGCGGAAAAACTGAACTTCGAGAACGGATCGTTCGATATCGTCAGCGCGGGGTTCGGTGCAAGAAACTTCGAGAACCTGCTTCTGGGACTTCAGGAATTTCACAGGGTACTCAAACCGGGGGGGCATGCATTGATAATCGAGCCGATGATCCCCAGGAATCCCTTACTGAAAAAGCTCTTTCTTGTTTATTTCAAAAAAGTTCTCCCGAAAGTAGCGGGACTTTTCAGCAAATCGAGTTTTGCCTACGATTATTTGCCGCATTCGGTCGAGGAGTTTCCCCAGGCTGAGGCTTTTCTATCGATTTTGAAAGAAGCAGGGTTCGGCACGGCGGACTACAAACCCATGACGTTCGAGACTTCCATCCTTTACATTGCAGGAAAATAGAACGCAACGGCACCTGAAAAAAGCGTTTCAGCTTTCCCTGTTTTCCTGAATACCGAATTCAACCCTGTATTTATCGTAGTTGGTGCAGACATGTCTGTTCCCTGAACGGTCTTCGTGAATCTTGCGAACCAGGCCGATTACCTTTTTGACATCGTTGACGTGAAATATCATCCTCAGGTCACTTTCACTGACAAGTTTTCTGGTTAACACCTCCGCCCTGAACCAGTCAAGCAGACCTTTCCACATCGGCCCGAACAGAATAATCGGGGTTTCGCAGATATGC
>JAKSDB010000082.1 GCA_022360415.1 Chlorobiales bacterium | reverse complement strand
TTCGGGATGTACCCGACGATCTCTTCAAGCGGTGAAGGAACAAAACCGCCGATAATGAGACCGACCCCTTTGTCTATCCATATTGAAACGACGATACCGATGCATGCGGCAATCAGCCACGGTGAAGACGTTCTCAGCTTGGGAATCAAAAGCACAAGCAGGGAACCGAAGCCCACAACGATCGATAACCACATCCAGGGAACAAGCTGACCTTCACCATGAAGCCCGAAAAACAGGTACTGGAGACCATGCATGTGGCCTGGTATGTTGCTGTAAAAAGCCGTGAAAAATTCCATCCCCAGCAGGAAGAAATTTAGGATCGCTGCATAGGTTACGATGATCGAAAGCTTGTTTATGGCCTGCTTTCCGGCATCGAATCCGGCTGTTTTCTTGAGAATGTATGACACAAGAATCAAAATCGCCGGGCCTGCCGCGAAAGCCGAAGCAAGAAACCGCGGAGCGAGAACCGCCGTCAGCCACAGATGCCTGCCCGGAAGACCCGCATAGAGAAACGCCGTCACAGTATGGATACTGATCGCCCAGGGAATGGAAAGGTAAATGACGGGCTTGACCCATTTTGGCGGAGGCACGCCTTTTCTCTCTGCGCCGAGGACCGTCCAGCCGCTGACAATATTCAGCAGGAGATAGCCGGTAAGAACCGTGGCATCCCAGAACAGCATCGAGTTCGGCGTCGGATAGAGCATGACATTCAGTACCCTGTCCGGACGGCCGAGATCGACAAGTATAAACAAGACGCACATTATTGTCGCGGCAACCGCAAGAAACTCGCCGATAATCACAAGCTTCCCGAAAGCCTTGTAATCGTGCAGATAATAGGGCAGCACAACCATTACGGCAGATGCCGCTACACCGACAAGAAACGTGAATTGTGCGATGTAGACGCCCCAGCTGACATCCCTGCTCATCCCCGTAAGGGTAAGACCTGTGGTCAGCTGATTGATGTAGGAAAAGACGCCTGCCGAAATGATGACAAGGAGGAGCACGATCCAGCCCCAGTAACCCCTATCTCCTTTAAGTGCTTTCTCTATCATAAGAAATCATATCATTATATGATGTAGAACACGGACGGCCTGGTACCCAGCTCAGACTTCCGCTGCAACGTGTGGTTTTCTTCAAGCAACATCCGGACTTCCGATTGCGGGTCATTCAGATCACCGAATGTCAATGCGCCCTCCGGGCACTCTGCAACACAGGCAGGTTGCAGGCCCTGTACAAGACGCTCGGAACAGAAATTACATTTTTCAACAACGCCTCTTTCTCTGGTAGGATATGCCTGATTGATTTTTTCTATCGCCGGTCTCGGATCCCTCCAGTTGAAGCTCCTTGCCCCGTAAGGACAGGCAGCCATACAGAAGCGGCAGCCGATACAACGATGGTAGTCCATTGCAACAATACCGTCCCAGCTTCTTTTGAATGTTGCCTTCGTCGGACAGGCTCTCACGCAGGGCGGGTTGTCACAGTGGTTGCACAAAGCAAGATATGACCGCTCCCTTGTCTCTTTGCTGACAAACTGGGCGCTTTCACCGGGAAAAACATTCTCATAAGGGTCTTTCCATATCCATTTTATCTCATCCTTGCTGTTATCGAACTCGGGGACATTGTGCACCTCGTGGCAGGCATCAGCACATTTAGTACACCCTTCCTTGCATTTACGGGTATCGATAACCATCCCCCAGCGTATTCCTGTCGACATGCTCTCGTGCGTTGTCGATGCAACCGCCGTTTCAAACGATGACCTTGGAAATATCCCGGAAGCAACTCCAAGTCCGGCAAGTACCCCTAAACCGGTTTTTTTGATAAACTCTCTTCTATTATCGTTCATCATTCTGTTTCTACATTTCTTGATGGCAGCTAAAACAGTTCGGCCTTGCACTCGCATAAGTATGACATCGCACACAAAAGCCCCTGCTTACATGGCACTCAAAGCATGTCTTCAGGCTTTTTTCGAATTCTCTGCCATCAGGAGTCACATGTATGCGATCTCCATCGCGAACAGCCGATTTGCGCCACTCGTCCAGGACCAGCATGTGGCTTTCACGCATGTATTCTCCTGACTCTACACATTGCTCACTGGGGCTTTTTGCTACCGGCGTCGGGATTTTTTTCGCTTCCCCTTCCTGCCAGAATGCGTAGGTTACTGCAAAGAAAAACAGGGCTAACCCGCCAAAGATAAGTATACGCTCTTTAATCTTCATCTTCCTCCTCATCTTCGAATCCGGCCATCGGGTCCTCCCTCAGGTCTTCAGTTCTTTTGTTTTCGCCTTCCATGACAAGAGCGTTGCCTACAAGCTCGTGGAGTCCGTAGACCGATACGCCCGGGTTCCAGTAGTTCATCAGAGCCGGCAGGGTTGCGCGGTCAATAGCGCAGATAGTGACAAGGGAGTCTACATCGTGTTTTTCCTTTACATGCCTCACTGCATCGGCCCTCGGGAAACCGCCCCTCAAGCGGATATCCATGTACTCTTCGGTATTGATACCGCTGCCCGATCCACAACAGAATGTCTGCTCGCGGATAGTGTTTTCCGGCATCTCATGAAAGGTATTACAGACATTATTCAGTACATACCGGGGCTCTTCGAACATCCCCATCCCTCTTGCAATGTTGCAGGAATCATGGAAGGTTGTCTTCAGATGATCGTTTCGCTTGGGATCCAGTTTGAGTTTACCATGCTTGATCAGGTCTGCGGTAAATTCTGCAATATGGACCATTTTCGTAGAAGCAGCATTGGTAAACGTCGTTCCGGTCAAGGGTGAAACAGGCTGCTCAAGAAAATCCGCAGGCCCGTTCATGGTGTCCATATACTGGTGAACAACCCTCCACATGTGACCGCATTCACCGCCCAGTATCCATTTCACGCCAAGCCGTTTTGCTTCGTGGTACATTTTGGCGTTGAGTTTCTTGGCCATTTCGTTGGAGGTGAAAAAGCCGAAATTGCCGCCTTCGGAAGCGTAAGTACTGATGGTATAATCAAGACCGATGTGCTCGAAAAGCATCAGGTAACCCATCATCGTATAGACACCCGGATC
>JAKSDB010000352.1 GCA_022360415.1 Chlorobiales bacterium | reverse complement strand
TCCTCTCCTCTATGTTCGCGGTTGTCGGTATCGGGCTTTTTGCCAGCTGGTCCATCCTGAGCAATATTACAGCCTCGTTCGTAATATTTTTTGCCGCTCCCTACAAAATTGGCGATACCATCAGGGTTATTGACGGCGATAGCGGTGTGGAAGGCAGGATTGTTGATATGAAGCTGTTTCATCTTGAAATCAGGAACCCTGAAGGACAGGTTGTTTCCTATCCCAATAACTTGATCGTACAGAAACCGACCATCCTAATTACAGCAGGGTAACCACGGAACCCCACTCTTTACCCTGAAGCAGAGAGGCTGTGAAAAAAACTGTCAGCGCAGAGTTCGGCAGCCGAGGCAGTGTATTATTTATTTGTTGCTTATTAAACCATCAGTAGTTGTCCCGACGTGGAGGGCGTTCTTCGCGCGGTCTTGCCTGGTTTACCTTGATCGAACGACCATTAAGGTCGGTGTCATTCAATGAGTCGATAGCGCTTTGTGCTTCGCCGTCGTTTGGCATTTCAACAAACCCGAAACCTTTCGAGCGACCGGAAAACTTATCCTTGATAATGTTTGCGCTGTCTACCTGACCGAATTGCGAGAACGTGTCGCGAAGCTCATCTTCGGTTATGCTGTAGGGTAGATTGCCGATGTAAATGTTCATGTTCAGAATCGAAGTAACATGTGCCTTGATAGAAAAAAGACTGCTGTCAAATAACCAAAGCACAAGTTATACTGCAGCAATCAGCCAACCATTGGCTGATACTGTAATTTACTCTTCCAAAGTACGGATTTCAAAAAGAAAAAGACCCTTTCTTTCCAAAACATAAGAGAGGCTTTATTGCCTTACAAAAGACATTGACGGATAACCGGCGAAAAGTATAGAACCATTCCGCTGTATTTTTGTTGTTCCGGCTAAAAAAGGCACACTTTTGTTGTTTCTGTTACAAAAGGGTAACTAATTTTAGTTTTTCGTTTGCTTTGCTTAATTTAATTTTTAAATTAAGCACTTTGTGTTTAAAAAATAAGGTTTTGTTTAATTGTTTTTCTAAATGTTTCAGTTATGGTAAAAAAGCTGACAAGGGCGGGCTTCCTGCTGCTTCCGGCTGTCATTGCAGCCGACACAGTCCTGGCGTCGGGTGAGGTGACTGACTCGGGAACAACCGCGTGGATGCTTACGGCAACCACGCTCGTG
>JAKSDB010000034.1 GCA_022360415.1 Chlorobiales bacterium | reverse complement strand
GGATTCGTCGATGCGAAGGTTTCTGGCAGAAAACAGCCGCATATCCGCCGGTACCTTGTCGCCCGACTGCAAAATGACAATGTCGCCCGGTACCAGCTGCTCGGAGGGTACAGTGGATGTGCGACCGTTTCGGCGAACCATCGCCTGGGGTGAAAGGAGGTTTTTAATCGCATCCAGGGCTTTCTCTGCTTTTCCTTCCTGAATAAATCCGATCAGCGCGTTGATGATTACCACGCCGAAAATAACCCAGGCATCGATCCAGTGGTCAAGCAGGGCGGTCACGACGGCCGCTACCAGGAGCACGTAAATAAGAATATTTTTGAATTGCAGCAGAAACCTCACAACGGGATGCTGCTTTTTTGCAGGGGTCAGACGGTTGGTGCCGTACCGGGCCGTGCGCGATGCGATCTCGCTATCGGCCAAGCCTTTATTCGAGGTCGAAAGCAGCTGAAAAACCTGTTCAGCAGTTTCACTATGCCAGGTTTGCGACTGTGCCATGTTTTTTTACAATCTTGATAAGTGGTTTCGAAATATTTACATGCCACCATATCCTACAATGCGGTTTTGTTGTTTGTTCCCGAACTTTTCCGATTTCCTCTGAGGGGGAAATGGAGGGTCGTTGGTAAGTCAGGCAGGGGTGCAGAACTGGAGATTTGTTCTTTTGCACGGGTTTATTGATTTTAATGAATAGAAGAGAGGAATAACATATTCGTTTTGAGGAGTTTTTTATGTCAATAACTTTTGAAAAGGATCAGGCGCACAAGCTTGTGGACAAGATGCCCGATAATGCAACTTGGGATGATTTGATTCATGAGATTTATGTTTGCCAGGTAATTGAGAGCGGACTTGCTGACAGCGATGCTGGCAAAACTGTTGATGTTCGTGAATTACGGGCAAAATACGATTTGCCGAAATGAGAGCTCACTGGACTGAAACAGCTCAACAGCATCTGGAAGCCATATACAATTACATAGCTCAAAACTCTCCAGTCTACGCAAAAAGGATGATAGACAGGCTTACACGCCGCTCGATGCAAATAGGTACGCACCCGTTTTCAGGCCGCACTGTTCCTGAGTATGAATCGGAACACATTCGGGAAATCATTGAAGGTCCGTATAGAATCATCTATCGTATAAAGCCGGATCAGATAGATGTTCTTGCTGTTATTCATGGAGCAATGGACATTCTGGGCAAAAAAGGTGAAAGTCAAGTTTGAACAGCTCGAAGTCTGTTTTCCTCAGGCAATCGGTGATGATGGGGAATAATGAAGATAAGCCTGTAGGCGAGTTGTAAGACAAGGCAGCTTTTTTTATGCAGCCTCAGCATCTTTGATTTCCCATCCAGGAAACACAAGGACTGCGGGGTGGCATTTGAGAGCCTTTGCAAGTACTTTCGCTCGTTCTATACCGATGTTGATTCTGTCGGTTTCAATTCCCGAAATGGTAGACTGGGGTATTCCCGTAAGCCTTGCAAGCTCTGACTGGCTGAGCTCCTGAAGTTCCCGCATGATTCTGACAGATTCGCCAACAGATACTTCTACAGTTTTCTTTGCTTTTCTGTAATCTTTCATGTCATTTTCTCCTGTAATCATGTGGATTGATATCAACAACCTTTACATAGAACCGCTCTTTTTCAATTGTGTAGACAAGCCTGTATTGCTTTCCCAACCGGGATGATCTGTAGCCTTCCCACTTACCTTTTAGGGATTCATCATGAAATCCTTTTATCAGCCTCAGGCCTCCTGGCCCGGAAATGCCAACCACATCTTTCCATTTTTCATACCTCTTGAGTACTTCAACCGGTAGTTTGCCTAATTTTCTGGTCAATGAATGATGTTCATATATCTCCCACATGCTAATAATGTACTATACTATTTATAATATGTCGGTATCATAAAGTCAAAAATTTCATTCTTTTTTACTATGCCGAACCTGAAGATTCGGACGCTGAGAGCTGTACCGTTTGTACGATCTGTTACAATTATAGTACATGATTTTTTTGCATCGGACGAAGAGGGGGGTGCATATGTCAGCAGACAACCGGAAAGTGATGAAGAAGCCGGTCTTTACCGTGAACAGCTTGAGGGTTGTCCTCTCCAAGTGATAGGTGAAGACGGGTAGAGTCGGGGCAGGTGGGTATATTATGTTCCAAGAAAGAGGTAAAGCCTTCAAGGCTGAGATCCTGATCGGTGTACAGTGTACACCAGTGTCGAAGACAGCTCGTTATTCTGCGTTCCTGCAACTGCGCTTCGCATTCCTTGTATGAGTCCTCTTGCGATGTGGGGAAAAGCTGAGCCGCCTTTTTCCCGCCTGATGTTTTCCCCGCTGTAAATGCAGTTATAAAAAGTGTCCGGGATAAACGGGTGCATGGAGGTTATTTCCAGGCCGTGCCGGTTGAGCAGTTTGCCGAGCGTTGCCGGAGTGAAATGGTAAAGATGCCGGGGGGCGTCCCAGGCTACCCAGTATTTGCCGTAAAGGGTTGCGTCGAAGCTTCCGGCGTTTGGAAGGGCGACAACCATGGCTCCTTTTGGGCCGAGGCATTGCGCGGCCTTGTCAAGAGTTTCGTTGATCCGGTGAATATGTTCGAGCGTGTGCCAGAAGATGATGCGGTCGAACCTTTCTGCAAGTGAGCGGTCGCAGAAGTCAGTATTATTGATCGTAAGGCCGAAAGCGTTCCTTGCATGAGATGCCGACCGGCTGTTTTTCTCGAAACCAAGACAGTTTTCCGGAGGTATTCCGTTTCTTCGGCGGAGCATGTCAAGCAGTTCGCCGGTGGAACAGCCGACCTCGAGAATTTTTGAGCTGGAGGTCAGAGGCGGCCCGCTTTTTTCGATCAGTGATGCCTTTTTTTTGAGCACGATGTTTCGAAAAGCAAGGTAAAGTTTGTCCCGGAAAGTTCGGGTGCTTGTAATTGAAAGGTGAGGATCGTAAAAAACAGAAGGGTAATAGGTAGCGATCTCTGTTTCGTCCGGTCGTGGGGAGAGGTAGATCAGCCCCGATTCGGGATCGCGAACCAGTTGCCATTGTTCAGAGCAGTTCGGACCGAACCGATCCGAAACCTTCATGAATGGGTGCGGGGATGTGTTGCCGGTTATGGGGCATCCAGGCCTTTCCATCATTGCTTATTGCCCGGCTTTCTCCTGGACTATTTCCTGTATTGTTTCGCGTAGCTGCTTGTAGAGGCGGCGCATGTCGTTGCTCAGCACTTTTGTCTCACCGACGACAGGCATGAAATTCGTGTCACCTTCCCATCGCGGGACGATATGGAAGTGGATATGTGAATCGACACTGCCTCCGGCAACTTTTCCTATGTTGACGCCGAAATTGAATCCGTGCGGGTGGATTGTTCTGCGAAGTGCTTCCATGCAGACATCGGTGAGCTGCATGATCTCGAGCGTGGTCATATCGTCGAGGTCTGACAGTTCCGGGGTCTGCTTGAAAGGGAT
>JAKSDB010000041.1 GCA_022360415.1 Chlorobiales bacterium | reverse complement strand
GGACTTTGTATAAAAAGAAACGTTTTTCCGCAACATGTACACGCCTGCAAACCGTCAACTGAAAAATAACTTACCGATTCCATTCAATCCCGAAACCCGGTTCCCGGCCCCGATTTCCGATTTTGTCCTCTGAAGAGAAAATGTTGTCAGGAGTAATGTAAAGGTTTCAGTTTCTCAATGACCTCTTGGATCGAAAGAGATTCCTGCTCCGATGAGCCGAGATTCTTCAGCCCATATACCTTGCTCTGTATCTCACTCTCTCCGACAAACAACGCATAAGCGGCCCTCATCCTGTTTGCTTCTCTCATCTGGGCTTTCATGCTTCTTCCTGCAAGATCCATCAGCGATCTGATCCCGGATTTTCGTAACGTGTCACAGACATTGACAGCATGTTCGGCAAGTGAAGGGTCCTGAGTCACAATATATACTTGGGGATTTTCCGGCTCGATATGTTCCGCCAGACCCTGCTTTTCCATGGTGATCAAAAGCCGTTCCATACCAACCGCAAAACCCACGGCAGGGACCCCCGCTTTGCTGCCAAGCTGTTTCGCAAGACCATCATATCTGCCGCCTCCGCCTATGGCATCCTGTGCGCCGAGTTCGGGACTTGTCACTTCAAAAGCGGTATGACAATAATAATCAAGTCCCCTGACAAGCAAAGGATCAATGATATACGACATACCCTCTTTTTCGAGATAGTGCAGAACACGCTCAAAGTCATCGACTGCCTGGACACTGAGAAAATCGATGAGTTTCGGTGCCCCGGCGATGATCGCCTGTATCCCCGGGTCTTTGGAGTCAAGAATGCGAAGAGGGTTTTTTTCGAGCCGCTCTCTTGCAGATTCATCAAAACCGGGCGCATATGGTTGAAGATAGTCCCTCAATGCCCTGATGTATCGCAAACGGTCATCGACGTCGCCGAGGGAGTTTATCCTGAGCTCGAGCTCTCTCACCTCCAGATCGGCAAAAACCCGCATCATCATACCGATAACTTCTGCAACGGCTTCAGGAGAAGAAGCTCCGATCAGCTCCGCGCCAAACTGGGAGAACTGGCGCTGTCTGCCGGCCTGCGGCCGCTCCTTTCGAAAAAGGTCGGCGATATAATACAGTTTATGAACAGGTGACGCGGCAGCCAGGTTACTCTGGATAAAAGCACGCATGACACCTGCGGTCATTTCAGGCCGAAGTGTTATCGAACGCCCTTTTTCCTCAGGCCTGAACGTAAACATTTCCTTGCCGACGATATCGGTTGATATTCCGATGCTTCGCTGAAAAAGCTCGGTATACTCAAAAACCGGCGTTCTAATCTCCCGAAACCCGTAGAGTCCCGCAACCTTGTGAATCACGCTCTCTACATGCTTCCACAACGTAATATCGCCGGGAAAAATATCTTTTGTACCCTTTACCGCTCGGAATTGCGACATAAGCGTTCTCTTGAATGGCTTCCGATTACTGTTGGCCCAAGTATCGTGACTGGAATGCAGCCCCTCTTCACATATACTTTCACCTTGCTCGAAAAGCGCTTGAGTCAGAGCGAATGGCGCTCCGACCTGCCGGTATCAACAAATCAATTGAATCGCGGAATAAAGAAAAAAAGCGCCCTCAGATCTGGGGCATGTCCTTCTCTTCCTCTCTGAACAGTTCAAGAACACCGGAAGGATCATCCGCAGCCAGAAGCTTTTCCCTGACACCCGCCCTGCCGGCAAGACGGGTAATGCGCCCGAGAAGTTTCAAATGCTCTGAAAGCATTTCCTCGGGAGTAGCGAGAAAAAAAACAACCTGAACAGGCTCGTTGTCAATAGCATCAAAATCAATACTCTTTTCAAGTGTAGCCAGAGCAAGAACCGGAGTTGAAACCGCACCGGTTTTCGCATGAGGCAGCGCAATCCGTTTACCAATGCCTGTTGACATTTCCTTCTCGCGTTTCAAAACATCCTGGCGCAGCTTCTTGTGGTTCTCCACACCGGGGTGTGTTGCTGCTATCGAGAGCATTTTGTCTATAATCCGGGATTTTGTCGCCGCTTTAACATGTAGCTCAATGTACCTCTCGGACAGCAGACCTTCAATCTTCATTGTGGCAACCTACTTGATTTATTCCATTCAAAACGGGAGCTCGTCCCTGTTTCCCACGAAAACAAGAGAATCGTTAATATAAAAAACCTCCCCTACAGTCCATTAAGGCCTTTTGAGAAAAAAATGTAGAGATACAGAAGAGGTGAAATAAACATAACCGTATCGAAGCGGTCAAGAATCCCCCCATGCCCGGGAATCAGCGTAGAAGAATCCTTGACACCGGCATCGCGTTTGAACATTGACTCAACGAGATCGCCCAGAGGGCTTAAAAGCCCTGTGAAAAGACCGACTGAAAGAGCAAAACCGACAGGAAGACCCGGATCAAAAAAAGCCACCAAAGCCGAAGCCAGAATGCTCCCGGCACAACCTGCCATAAAACCCTCCCAGGTTTTATGAGGGCTCAGCCGTTCGAAAAATTTTCGTTTGAAGAATCTGCCGCCCAAACGGCTTCCACCAAAATATGCAAGTATATCCGCAGACCAGATACAGACAAACATGAGCAAAACAAGAGAAAAACCCATTGAATCGATTTTCCTGATCAGAATCAACGATCCCAACGTCATGTTCACATACAAAACCGCCATCATTGACGAACCGACATTGACTATTCTCGATCCTTCCGTTCTGAACAACTCCAGCACAAGAAAAACCATCAGAATAACCAGGACAATTACCCATGTATCAACAACAGACAAAAAAAAATTCAACTGCAGCAAGATCGAGAAAAACAAAAACAGTGACAGTGCGGGCGGAAAAGTCCTGACAGCAAGTAACCGGTAAAATTCATAGACCCCGAGCAGCGATAACAGGAGTACCAGGGTAAAAAAAAACGTACCGCCCATCCAGGTCAACCATATAAGCAGCGGGATTCCTGCAAAGGCAACCGCAATTCTCTGCTGTAGATTCGAAACGCCTGTTTCAGCCATAACCATATATACATTTTGCAAGAACAGCTCTCTGCCAAACACGCTCTACTTCCTTTCGGAGTTCGCCGTCAAGATCGGGATCGTTATCGAAATATCCCCACCCCCAATTGTCCCGTCCTGAAACAGTTAACTGTTTTTTTAAGCTACATGCACCACTGGTTAGTATAAAAAAATACGCTCTATTCCGATCCCGACAGTGACTCCGATCTCCGATTTTCCTTCTTCCGAGGTTCGTCGTCTGTTTCGGCAACGGGTGATGAAGCTACAAAAAAAACGCCACAATCTACAGCGAAAACCTGTTGTCAGCAACTTCAGCAGAACAGAGTCTGCCGAACTTCCGCATCACAAAGAAAAACAGCAGCAAAGAGACTATTACCGGTAGAATAGTCCAGCCGATCATATCGTCTGTAACCACCCGAACATCATATACGTCAGGATTCCGTCTCTGCAATTGCAACACGAAAAGAGAAAGTATGTTGTTGCAGAAATGTACTGCAACCGGTACAAAAAGGTTCTGTGATTTATAGTAGACGTAGCCCAGATACCAGCCCATGCATGTCAGAGGCACCAGATTTGCGGGGCTGAGATGAAACAGCCCGAAAATAAAACCGGTCAAGAGAATACCACCGGCAGGAGACAGTGAATCCATATAGTTTTTCTGAATGTACCCTCTGAAAAACAACTCCTCGCAAAAAGCCGGGACAACCGCGACAACAAATGCCACTGCAACAAACTCATGAGCGGAATCTGCGCCGGCTATATACATCAGAAAAAGTTCGAGCCGCTCCTGATTTTCGATAAGGCTGTTTCCGAAATCCCCCAGATAAGGGAGAACCCGCCCTGTGATTTCAACAACCGCATAAATCAGCGGTTGCAAAAGCAGAACACCCGCTACGGCGAGAAAAAGACCATGCCACGCCACCTTTCGTCCCAGACCAAGAAAAAAAAAATTATTTCCAGAAAACGGCCATTTTTCTCCCGTACGCAAACCGGCAAGAAAAAAAACCGGCAGGGCAAGCAGCAGCACCTGTCCGACAACCTGTATAGTCCTGATTTCCGGAAGCACCTGCCGCTCAAACCGGAGCAGAGCATTTTCAGTACCTGTAACCGGCAATACAAGCGACACCAGTAATCCGCCGAAGAGAGGATAGGCAACAAGAACCGTCAGCACGACAATACTGGTCCGGTAAAAAACCCGGGAATTCTTTTTCGGTAAATGCTCTCTTCCATTCATTTGATTGCAGCGCTTTTTACATTTTTCTCTCCCAAGATACACAGAGAAAGATTTTTACCTTGCATTTACAAACTCCCTGGAGAAAAATGACATGCGGATTTTTTATTTACTTTCCTCTGAATAGTTCGATTGCGGAACATGCCGAACCTGCAGGAGACAGGAAAAGCTGCTCTTTCCGACCTTTCAAGGCATAAGAAGAAGCATGCCCGGTAATTGCTTTAGCGATGATCGCAAGTGTCACCCTGTCGTTTGCGATACGGTTCAGGGTCGTGCCTCCAGTTCTCAGTGCCTCGCTGGGAAGCCCCGGCCCACTTATGAGCCATATTTCGTGCAATCCGTTTCTGACATTCGCCATATGCTGCGCCGCATTTTTTTCGACAAAAACTGCTCAAGGAGAAACAAAGGCCTGCATGCCTTGCTGTCATCATGAGTATCAATATGTTCATAACTATCGGCAGAGCCGACCAGATCATGTGTTTTGTCATGATCTTTTCCTCATATACCAGTACTTTTACAAAGATCTGTTCAGGGCGTCGCTTTTTTTATTTCTGATTATTTTCAGTGTCTTGTTCCTCTCCTATAGCATAAACGATGTATTCCGGTAAAGGGTTAATTTAGCAATCAACGAGGTCAAAAATCATGAAAACAGCAAGTAAATGTAGGGCTCAGGATCGCCTTTATCATCAATTCTCTGGAAATCATAAACAAAAATCTGATCGGGGCGCGGGCACAGGAGATTTCAACATCGAGTACGAAAAAGTTAATGCCCGCAATTCCCCCGAACTGCCTGCCGCAGCGACCCCTCATAACATGCATGTGCTTGAGCTGATGCGGTTTGGAGCGATCGTCCTGCTTTTCCTATTTTCAATTCTCTATGCCCAGATTAAACCAGGCCAGAAAAATGGATAATTATCTACAGAAAAGTTTCGGTATTGCTCTTCCTTTGCTTTTTGCCGTTATCATGCCCAATGACAACTATCTCAGAGGGCACTTTACCACAATGCTTTTCATCTTTTTCAGTTCGTTCATCTATCAGGAATATGAATAGCAGAGCGAAGAAAAAAATCCTGATCATCATACAACGGTCAAATGGAGATGTTTTTCTAAGCACCCCCCTGATAGACAACCTCACTGCCTTGTATGGCAGTGTAGCTATTGACCTCCTTGTGAACGACGATACCGTCCCTACAGCCAGAACAATTGGCAATATCAGCAACATTCACTCGTTTTCATACAAAGCAGGCAGGATACACGAATCAATCAGGATAATCAAAACGGTATACAAAAAGTATGACCTTTGCATTAACCTTACTGCCAGTGACAGAGCTGTTTTTTTTGCGATTCTTGCCGGCAGGTCCTGCATCAGCGCCATAGATAAAAAAAGAAGCAGATCATGGTGGAAAAAAATATTTCTAGAGGACAGTTACGAGTTCGACACATCCAGGCATATCGTTTTGAACAACACAAAAAGCCTGGAGCTGCTCGGCGCCGAAAAAAGGAAGACAACAGTTACTCCCCGACGCTTTCCGGCTGAAGAAACATCGATGAGAAAACGCCTCGAAAAACTCGGGATCGGCAAATTCATCATCTTCCATCCGTCCGCTCAATATGAGTACAAAATGTACCCGTCACACCTGAGGACAAGGCTGCTCGAGTTGTTACATACACTGGACATTCCTGTAATCGTCACGGGAGGCAAAAGCAGGCTTGACAGTACAATCAAGGGTGAGCTTCCTGACCTTCATAATGTTCATGACTTTATCGGCACAACCTCCTTGGAGGAATTGACCGCCCTGAGTAATTTGTCAATAGCCTATATTGGCAACGATACCCTGAACATGCACATTGCCGCCTCTCAAAACAAAAGGATATTTGCAATATTCGGACCGACCATCCTAAAATCCTGGTCTCCCTGGTCCAATGAACTCCAGAGAAGTGCAGTTGACGACATGCCTGCCCAGACCTATGGTAACGTCACAATCTTTCAGGCAGCCATGCCCTGCGTAGCCTGCGGTCTTGCAGGATGTGACGACAATCATGGACCAAGTGAATGCCTTTACAACATCGATCCCAGCATGATTTACACAGAGGTGAAACAGTGGCTGAAAACATTACGGTAACCATACTCACAAAAAATTCCGCCAAACATCTTGAAGAATGTTTGCAGGCTCTTCAGCGCTTCGACGAAGTAGTTATTCTTGATAACGGCTCGACAGACAATACCATGGAGATAGCTCGAACATTCCAAAACGTCAAAGTTTACGAGAATGCATTCACCGGATTCGGCCCCCTCAAGATTCTTGCGACCGAAAAAGCTTCGAATGACTGGGTGCTCTCCATCGACAGTGACGAAATTGTCATCAAAGAACTCGTGGAAGAAATACGCACACTGAAGCTCGAAATAGGGACGGTGTACTCAATAAAACGGGACAATTACTATAACAGGAAAAAAATCACCTGCTGCGGATGGTCAAATGACTGGGTCAACAGACTTTTCAACCGCAGAGAAACGGGGTTCAACACCAACCTCGTCCACGAATCCGTAGTGCTTAACAGCAGCATACAGGTAAAAAAATTACATAACACACTCAAACACTACACATTCGACGACACCTCCCACCTCATAAAAAAGATGGATCACTATTCAACCCTCTGGGCGAACGATCACAAAGGCAAAAAAAAATCTTCTCCAATGAATGCCTTTTTCAGGGGGGTATTTACTTTTTTCAAATCATATATACTCCAGAAAGGCATTCTCTGCGGCAGCAACGGGCTTGTCATCTCCGTGTCCAATGCAACCGGGACGTTTTACAAATACTTCAAGCTTTATGAGGCAAACAAACCAAAGTGACCGGTGCAGTCTCATTATTACAACCTATAACCGGCCTGACGCTCTGGGCCTTGTATTGAAGAGCGCATTGTGCCAGTCAAGGCCCCCGGATGAGATTATTGTGGCAGATGACGGGAGCGGGGAAGAGACTGAAACAGTGGTTGAAAAATTCAAAAAAATGTCACCCGTGCCTGTTCTTCATTCCTGGCAGGAAGACAGAGGATTCAGAGCAGCCGCTTCCCGAAACAAGGCCATTGCCCTGTCACGGCATGACTACATTATACTGGTGGATGGGGATATTTTCCTGCATAAGGAATTCATCAGAGACCATGTCGGCCTCGGCAGAAAGCGACAGTTTATACAGGGATCAAGAGTATTGCTGACTCCCGAGAGTTCAAGGGAAAGAATTCAGCAAGGTGCAATTTCGGTAGATTTTTTTGATAAAGGGTTGAAAAACAGAATATCTTCGATTCATAGTGTGATACTCGCAAAAATCTTTTCAAGGCAAAAAAACTTCCTTGAAGGAATAAAAACCTGCAACATGTCTTTTTTCCGTGAAGACTGCATAGAGGTAAACGGCTTTAATGAAAACTTCACAGGCTGGGGAAGGGAAGACAGCGAGTTTGCCGCAAGGCTGATGAACAACCAGGTTCAGCGCCTGACCGTTAAATGTCTCGCAATTGGTTACCATTTATGGCACATGGAGATTTCGAGGGCATCCCTGTCAAAAAATGATGCAATACTGCATAACACTGTTGTCAACAGGATTAAATGGTGTGACAACGGAATTGATAAATATCTAAGCGGCGACTGACGTGAAACTGAGTGCGTTCACCTTCATAAAAAACGGGACGCTGTTAGGCTATCCGTTCATCCAGTCAATCAGTTCAATTCTTCCGATTGTCGATGAGTTCATCGTCAATGTTGGCAGTAGTGAGGACAATACACTGGCGATCATCAAAGAACTGAACAACCCCAAAATCAAAGTCATAGAATCCTCCTGGAACGCAAACATGAAAGAGCGGGGATATGTGTACGGTCAACAGAAAATGATAGCTCAGTTCAACTGTTCCGGCGACTGGGCATTTTACCTTGAAGGGGATGAAGTGGCACACGAGGATGACCTTGACAAGATCAGGGAAACATGCTCAAAGTACCTGCATAATGACAAAGTCGAAGCTATTACCTTTGATTATGTTCACTTTTACGGCAACGCGAACAGCTACCTGGACTCACCCGGATGGTACAGAAGGGAAGCGAGGATCATCAGGAACACGATACGCTCATACGCTCCTGACGGTCTTTTCTGGCATGTCTTGACAAACAACAGTAAAATCTGCAGGTACCCTTACGCCGCACACAGTAACGCAAAAATCTACCACTACGGCTGGGTAAGAAGCGAAGAACAGATGAACTTAAAGTCGGAAAAAGTCCAGAAATACTGGGATAAAGCGCACAAACAGATCAATTATAGCGAAATAGATCAGGCAATCATCAAAGAGTTCCGGGGAACTCATCCGAAAGTCATACAAAATTGGCTGCCGAGAGAAGATGGATTATTTCAAGCTGACCCTGACCACAAGCTTACAAAAAGGGAAAAAAAACATCGGTTTCTACTGCAAATCGAAAAACTGCTCGGGGTCGAACTGAGCAAAAAGCATTTCAAACAGGCTAAACTGTAAGTCAATTATCGACTCGTTGTTTTTTACAAATCTTAACTATCCAAATGAAACGAAAATTCTCACACGTAAGCTATGTAACAGACTATATGCTCATGGTTGTAAAAATAATCTCAACCCATTTTGGTGATGTGTCCGGGAAAACGATTTTGGATATGCCGGCAGGTAATGGCTGGGTAAGCGAAGAACTTGCCAAACATGGAGCCCACTGTAACGACGCACCTGATTGTAGAAGCTTTTCCACTTGGTTTTAGAAATAATGCTCCCTCAAGTATACAATAAAAAAGGCGGCGTAAAAATACGCCGCCCATTTCACATAACACAAATTAAAGACTGATCAAATGCAACGCTTCTTCACCTTGCTCAGTACTTGATAATCTTGTTGACTACAAGATAAGGTTGAAGGTTGTTATGGGGATTTCCTCCACCAGTCGCCCCTGTGCTTTGACCAGAACCAGGCTTCCAGACTGTTCTCTGGTTTTGTTCATCCTCCACCGCTTCAGTGGTGATTCCAAGGCTATGAGTGTGCTCTGGCATCTCACTCACCGTCAATGTGTGTGTTTTTGCCCCACCTGTTTTTCCAATCGAATTGAAGTTAATGTCCTCCGAATCTCGAACAACAGATACTTTACCCTTAAAATCAGGCAAATTAAATGTCGACGACCCGTCACCGCCACCAAAAGCCGTACCAACTACCGCAAAAAGATCATTATAAGTAGACCGCGAAACCGCACTCCCGTCACATAGCAACCATCCATTCGGAGCAATGTTTGTCGACCAGTCAAGCATTGATCCTACTGGAGTATTACCCCCATACACTCCACCAACCGACAAAGACCGTACTCCTGACATAGTAAGCGAATCGGCTTCGGCATCGCCAAGGTACTTTCCAGGTTTCAGCTTCCAACGCTTATCACCCGCATTGCTGTCAGGAATGATAACATAAGGATCGTTTTCAGCCTGTCCTGAATCAACATCCAGCTCATAAACATGTGTAACGCCATGCGCTGCATCGATCACAAATGCAAGATCACCTTGCTGTAAAGGCGTATCCCCTGGCCCGCCCGTGTTACCGTCAATACTGTCCAGTTTGTCAACAGAACCTCCAGTACACCCCGTAAGTTTGAAAATTGCTATACCTCTGCTCATCAGTTTATCTCCCTAATTGTTGTTGAAACAAGCATATGTGACCCCTTCATAACTGTTTTAGGCATCTCCTCCACCCTTCCCCACACCGCATAGTGGGCCAAATCAAG
The DNA here is from genome assembly GCA_022360415.1 of Chlorobiales bacterium. Lineage (GTDB taxonomy): Bacteria > Bacteroidota > Chlorobiia > Chlorobiales > Chlorobiaceae > Prosthecochloris. The sequence continues at coordinate 3,763 of JAKSDB010000041.1, read as the reverse complement.
CCGTTCAGACAATAACCATGCTTTCGGCCTACGCCCAAACGGGAAAAGATAGTTGTGATAAAATTCTCTCCATGTATTGTAGCCAGCCGGATCATCACCGTCAGAGCCCCACATAAAGACATAAAACGGAATGACTCGAGCACGCCCAAGATCGACATAATAGGAATTACCCGATTGCAATTCCTGTTCAATACTGAAATCCAGAGGAACCTCTTGGTACGAACTCTTTTCCACTTCCCGGAACCGCATAACCTGACCAGCCACCAATATCCCTACCTCAACGCGCCCATCCAAAGCCTCACAAACAATATCAAGCGTACGCTGCATGCCGTGAGGCGACAAGGGTATCCAGATCACACCGTTGTTTTCGTTCTCTTTTGTATAGCTATACTCTACTGTTTCCGGCTGCTCGCCCCGATCTGTCAGTCCGACTGTTGCCCCTGTCTCATCATAACCAGCCACAACAGTTTCACCGTTTTCATCAATCCCGAAAACAACACTCGTACCAACAGCAACAATCACTTTCACGCTGTCAGCGTTGGTTGAAAACATCGCGATGGCCTCAGCATCACCCGATTCTACAATTCTTATTGTCGCACTCTGGCTGGTTGCTCGAAAAGGCTTGCGCGGGTGTTCATTCTGCACGTTTTCTACCGGATACTGCGTACTCTCCGTGCCAGCTTGTAGCGATACGCTCCGTATTGAGCTTGTGTAAATTACTTTCATGTTTCCATTGAGCAATGCCCGCCGATTATGACTTTCCGCTTTGTGAAATCATAGCTGACAGACCGCATTGTTATTGTTGAGACACTGTCGACAGCAAGTCTTGTGTCGAGTAGCGTTATTTCCTTGCCAGGCACAAACCCACCACACCCGACCTCGGCAGGCATCGGTATCTCGGCCCATTGTGAATTGACAAGGTCATAAATCCCCTGAAGCTGAGCGTCATCACCGGTATAGTTTGCCGAAAGGGTATAGTCAACACCATACGGATACTCTGTGCCTTCAAATTTATGTGTACCGGCCACTACCCGATTGACCGGGATTTCATCGGTGTAAGCGGGCGAGCGGAAAAAATCATTCGGATTCTTCAAATTCAAGGAGCCGTTACTTACACTCATATCCTGCAAATACAGAATGCCGTCGGCAATCCAGAACAGATGACAGCAGAACGCTGCAACTTCAGAAGCCAGATCGATCAACAAACGCTCGTTACTCAGGTTATGGTCCAAAGCCGGCGGATCCGCTGTAGCTTTCGAACTGTCAAGTGTCAACCCGAGAACATCGCATACCTTTTCAAAAAAATTGATCAATGTACCACTAGGGGTTGACCAGGAAGCTAAAGATATGTTCGCCCCAATCGTTTCCGTATATGAAGGGATATACACATCATAAGCCACGTCCTTTTCAGAAATCGATTCCCGGTACAACTTGCCCTCAAAGAGCTTGGCTGCCCCTTGTTGACCAGTTGACTTGCACCGAAAAGTAGCGTCCAGCTCTTTAGGTGGAGGCCAGGCGGAGAAGCTCCACGCTTCCACTCCTCCGAATGCAGAAGGGATAAACCTTACCTGCCCCGCAGACACCTGCAAAAATCCACCATGCCTTGTAGGCAAGGACAGCTTAACCGGGTCAACTTCCATAACTACCCCATGCCAGAGAAACGATAACACCTGATCGTCGACGCTAAAATTTCTATACTCGGTATCTGAACTGACAGCAAGAAGCAACCCGTCGCCCTCGCCCTCGTCCTCGGGAACAACCGCCGCGCTATCAGTCGCCTTGAGCGACTCGCATATCCAGACTGCGTAATCGACAATATCGTCGACAATAAATCCGTAATCCTCGCATCCGCTCAAACTGCCGGTTATTGCTCCATAGTCGAACGATTCGGTCACGCTACCGGTTATCGCTCCGTAATCATACATATGACTATAACCTTACTGTTCTATTAGCTTTTTTTTTCCTGTACGATTCCATTCGATCCGGAGTCCAGTCCACAGAGGCAATTGCCTGCACACGAGCATCCTCTCCGGATAAATCATCTTCGTCCGGTAATCTCACATGTCGATGATATTTCCGGGCGATTTCTTGGGCGCCCTCTTTCACGATTGTTACGGTTCGTACCTGAATAACTCCATCCTCAAGGACTTCGATTTTGTCAACTTTTTTTTCAACATCCATTATGACTGAATTTTATGAAGTTCTGTAGAGTACGCTCATTTTTAAGTTTTGCAAGTTTGGGTTTGTTGTATTACTGATGTCGGAGTACAGCAGGTTAGCGCCTTCATTATTGTATGTAGAGGAACCGCCTCCTTGATAAATAACAGTATCCCCGCGAGGGCGGTAAAATCTTATTTCATAATCATCTACCTCTACATTTAGGACTGGCGGCAACCATGGTTGCGGCTCGAACAGCTCTATATGAAAAAGACAGCGGACTCCAGCTACCGCCTTGAACGGCAACCCATTAATTTCAAAACGGTAATTGTTTGCTGATCCGCTTTGGTAAACCTTCAAGGAGAAATAGGCATATACGATGTCCCCTGTTTTAAGGTAATCTCCTGACTCATCAGATACCGTCATGCCTGTATCGTCTGCAAGCGCAGGTGTCCACGAACCTTCCTCCACATCCACACTGTTAAATATTTTGCCCCCCGACGTAACATTGTCGTGCAAAGCGAGCTGATTCGTATCGGTCAAGCATACCAGTTCGCCTGCCGCACCGGTAAAAGCGGCATTTTCTGCCGCCGTCCCTCTTCTGAGTTGTATCTGTACTGCCATTAGCCTGCCGTATGTTTTATTTTATAAGTAACCGCGAGCGTTTGCCCGACGTGGATCTCCTTTGTCCCTGTCAAAGCGCTTCCGCCCATTATGCCGCCCGAGAGCGCATTAAAGAACCCGGCCTTCTTAATCACCTGACTCCCGGTCGCGGTCCATTCCTTGTAAAGCTGTGTCGTATCATTTGCAAGGGTCGTCGTAACTCGGGATACCAAAGCTGCCGATCTGGCAAAACCATTGCTTGTGATTTCGTCAATTAGTGCGGTGTCGCTGGTTGACGGCGTATCATCATTTGTACTTAGGGCAAGGTATATAAAAGCGTTTTGCGCATCCACGTTTCCATAAAGGCCGGCGGCAACGGCGATGCCTGTGTCGGTCAGGGTGTTTCTGGTAACGGTTTCATCAATAATTCCCCCCCCCTTTTTTTCTCTGACATGGATGATAAGTTCGGTTTCGATTTTGATTATATCCTGATTCATATCTGTTCTCGGTTTGGCTATCGCAAAACAGTTTGAGCATTTACAATTCCTTTTCTCCGTTCAGCCCGGACAAACACCCTGTCGGCCTGTTCTTGCATAAAAGCTTCGAATTCCCTGTTCCCGACCTGCACAACAACCTGCATCGGTCGATTCTGTCCTTGCGTATGATTAGAGGCACTTGTCTCAGCATTCTGCCCGCCGATATTTGTACCACTAGTAATCACCGGCTCGCTCACGTTCCCTCGAGTCTCAAACGGGTCAGAATTGTACGTATAGTTTAACACTCCAGCTTCGTCAAATGCTCCATACAAAGCACTTACAGCGGGCGCAACTGATGCAGCAATTTCCTGAGCCTGGAGCACCAAGTCTGCCATCTCACCGGGAGAAAGCCCGCCTGACAACGCTCCTGCAACCAGCTCGTTGAGGATCGGCTGCAGCATCGGCATCACAGCCTCATTGACTGCCTGGCTGATCGCCATTTTCTTGAAGCTGTCAACAATTTGCAG
>JAKSDB010000104.1 GCA_022360415.1 Chlorobiales bacterium | reverse complement strand
GCTCTGATTGTCGAGCAGTATCCGAATTATGAAGCGGTCATCCCACTTGAAAACGACAAGAAAATGATCGTAGACAGAGCTTTGTTCTACGATTCGGTAAAAAGAGTAGGTCGATTTTCAAGTATAGGTGATATCAGGTTTTCCATATCCCCATCCTCGGTCCTGCTTGCTGCCGAGAACGTCAACGAAGGCGAGTCGGCGCAGGAAAACCTTCCCTGTACCTATGAGGGGGATCAGATAGATATCGGTTTCAATTCAAAGTTTGTTGAAGCGGCGCTTGCTCATATAGATGAAGACAATATTGTTGTAGAGTTAAGCAGCCCAACGACAGCAGTTATCCTGAAACCGGAAAAAGAGAAAGACAACGGCAGCCTGATTATTCTGGTCATGCCGGTAAGAATAAACAATTGAGAGACCCTCCTGATCCTTGCGTTTACAGGAAATAAAACTCGTCAATTTCAGAAAACATCCGGAACTGACCTTTGCTCCTTCTGACGGGATCAACCTTCTCTACGGGCCCAATGGTTCCGGTAAAACCAATATTCTCGAAGCAGTTCATTATTGTGCGCTCGCGAAAGGATTGAACAAGTCGCTCGACAGGGAGTGCCTTACATTTGAAACCAACTATTTTCTACTCAGAAGCAGGTTTGTCGATGAAACCGGTGTAGAGGTTTTTGTCAAGGTCAGCTATGAGAAAGCGTCGGATAAAAGGATTCACGTTAACAGTGAAGAGCTGAAAAAGTATTCAGGACTTATCGGCCGTATTCCCTGTATAACCTTTTCTCCCGTGGAGATGTCAATTATAAACGGTTCACCTCAGGAGAGGAGGCGTTTCACGGACAACGCGCTGTCACAGACAAACAAGCGTTATCTGGAAGATCTGCTGCAGTACAGACGTGTATTGCAGCAAAGGAATGCACTTCTGGCGGAATCTGCTGACAGAGGAACAGAGAGCGGCAGCCTTGGGGTATGGACGGAAAAGCTTTCCATGCTTGCAGGATCGATTATATCGTCCCGGCTGGAGTTTTTCGATCGTTTGCTTGTTCATCTGGAGCAGATATATAAGGAAATAGGTCTTGGAGAGGTCCCGGGGTTCATCTACATGCCATCTTTCGGGAAACTGCTTTCAAAGACGAGTGATGAAGATATTTCCCGAATCATGATGCAACGGCTCGGGGAGATAGGTTCACGGGAGATCTATCGTAGACAGACACTGCTCGGGCCGCACAGGGATGATATCGTGTTCAGGATCAATGATGTTGAGATTAAAAAATATGCATCTCAGGGACAAATCCGGACCTTTCTTATTGCACTGAAACTTGCGTTGCAGCGATTTGTACGGGAGTTTACAGGGGAGCCTCCGATCTTTCTGCTCGACGATCTGTTCAGCGAGCTCGACAGAAAAAGAGTCGGAAAGGTTCTTCAACTGCTTGAAGGGGCCGGGCAATCGATTATCACTGCAACGGAAACACAGGATATTGAAGGTGTTCATTGTATAGCCGTCAGTGAATTAGCCTGACTATCTGTGTAATTACAGCATACGGCACTATCATTACCGAAAATACATGGAAATAAACACCGACCTCTACCTTGGTGACTGTAAAAAAGTACTGAAACAAATACCGGATGATTCGGTTGATTTAATCTTTACTTCACCACCCTATGCGGATCAGAGGAAACGAACATACGGCGGAATTCATCCTGACCATTATGTAAGCTGGTTTTTGCCCATTTCCGAGCAACTCAAAAGAGTGCTGAAGCCAACAGGTACTTTTGTCCTGAATATCAAAGAAAAGGTTCTCAATGGGGAACGTAGTACTTATGTGATGGAACTCATTCTGGAAATGAAGAGACAGCAGGGATGGCTTTGGACAGAGGAGTTCATTTGGCATAAAAAAAACTGTTATCCTGGAAAATGGCCCAACCGTTTTCGTGATTCCTGGGAACGCTTGATCCAATTCAATAAAACCAAACAGTTTTATATGAATCAGGAAGCTGTAATGATTCCAATGGGAGATTGGTCAAAGACCAGGTTGAAAAAGCTGAGTGACACCGACAAAATACGAGATGAATCCAAGGTAGGCAGCGGTTTTGGCAAAAACATCTCTAACTGGCTTGATCGCAAGATGGCTTATCCGACTAACGTATTACACTTGGCAACCGAATGCAATAATAAGAATCACAGCGCAGCATTTCCCGAAGGTCTTCCCGAATGGTTTATCAAGCTGTTTACCAGAGAGGGAGATACTGTCCTCGATCCTTTTATGGGTTCAGGGACAACCAATACTGTGGCCAAAAGAATGAGAAGAAACTCCATAGGCATAGAAATCGTGCCCGAGTACTATTCTATGATAGAAAATGAACTGAACTCTGTGGAACTGTATCTACTTGAACAGAAAAAAAATTATGAAACCTCTGTCTCTAAAAGACGTTTCAAGATACGTTGAGAACAACATTGGTACTTTTCATCAGAAAAGAATAAACAGTATAGACGGGCTTAAACTTGAAAATGTTCTCAAGAGAAAAAACCCCTATTTGTTCAGGGCGAAGTATATGCTTACAGCCGAGGAAATTGTTCGGGGTATTGTTGATGCACACATTTCTTCACATGAAGAGACGATATTTGGTGATTGGCTTGAAGGCTTGGCGATCTTTATAAATGAAACGGTATACGGTGGCAAAAAATCCGGAATCCAAGGAATAGACCTTGAATTTGATAAAGACGGGGTGCGCTATATCGTCAATATAAAATCCGGTCCTAACTGGGGAAATTCAAGCCAGATTCAAAAAATGCAATCCGAGTTCAGGACAGCAAAAAAAACTTTACGGACAAGTAATTCGCGGCTTTATGTTGTTGCCGTCAACGGTTGCTGTTATGGACGAAATAGTAACCCTGATAAAGGAGATTATTTTAAATACTGCGGTCAGGACTTTTGGGAATTTATCTCAGGATATCCTGAACTCTATACCGAAATCATAGAGCCCCTTGGTCATAAGGCGAGAGAAAAAAACGAAGCGTTCAGGCAGTCTTATGCTCAAATGATCAACAAGTTTACCTTGGAGTTCGGTCATGACTACTGTGGCTCGGATGGGGCAATACATTGGAAAAAGCTTGTTGAGTTCAATTCTTCGTCTTCTTGAGCGTAAGAAATAACGAATTGTTTTTTAACCTTTACGCCTGCCTTTACATGAAGTTGTCGAAAACGCCCAAAAAGTTCAGCAATATTGTCGATGAAGTGTATGCCATTTACGGCATGAAAGGGGCAAAGGAAGAGCACCATGCATTGAAAGTCTGGCAAAACGTTGTTGGGGAGACCATAGCAAAGATGACGGAAGTCGAAAAGTTTGTACGGGGAATTCTTTACGTTCGGGTTCATAATCCTTCATGGCGAAATGAGCTTTCTTTCAGGAAAAAGAATATTATCGGCAAGTTGAACGAAGCTGTAGGGAAAGCTATGGTGAAGGATATCGTGTTCAAGTGATTGTAGGCAGCTCTGTTTATTGCTCTGGAGGCCGGGGTGTACATACGGGCGCATGAGGAATTGGATTCCGAAAGATCGGGACTCCGCAGTTTCTGTGTTTCGCTGAAATAATGTTGTATTATGTATGGACTGCTTGACAAGGTTTGATTAAAATGAGTAAAGATCTTCAGAAAAAGGAATACTGGTTTCCTGCGAAAAAATATGGATATGGGTGGGGATTACCGGTAACGTGGCAGGGGTGGGTTGTTGTGGTGTCTTATCTTGTGTTGATCACAGCGGCTATTTTTCTTTTTCCGGTATATACTGACGCAGGACTTCTGCAGCATGTATTGTTCACTGCTTTTCTGACAATAGTGCTCATCGCAGTGTGCCGGTTTAAAGGTGAACCTGCGAAATGGAGGTGGGGAAATGAAGACCATTGAAAGTGAATATGCGAAGTAAAATATTATAATAAATATGTTTATAGCGATACTGTCTTTTATTCTTGTCCTTTCACTTGTCGTGCTTGTGCACGAGCTCGGTCATTTTCTCGCTGCAAGGAGAGCCGGTGTGCCGGTATACGAATTTTCCATAGGTTTTCCTTTCAGCCCGAGGATAGCAACTTTGTTTCGAAGCAGGGAAACGGAATTCACTCTGCGCGCGCTTCCTCTCGGTGGGTTCGTAAGCTTTTCGCATGAAAATGATGAAGAAGCGGAAAAACTGTTTGGCGCTTCACCTGCATCACGTGCTCTAATCCTGTCCAGCGGATCCCTTTTCAATATGGTCTTTGCCTTTCTGTTGTTTGTTCCTGTTTTTATGGCCGGCGAAGGTCTGTCACTCTTCAGCGCGATAGTATCGAGTACGCAGATGGTATGGATCGTTATGGCGGAAACGGCTCATCTTTTCATCAATCTGTTCTCCGGTCAGGCAGGAATGGAAAACCTGTCGGGTCCGGTTGGAATCGCCGCGCTTGCAGGAAAGGCAGCGAGTGGCGGATGGGCTGATCTTGTCTTGTTTACCGGATTTCTCAGCCTGAGTCTCGGTATCATGAACATGCTTCCTTTTCCCGGTCTCGACGGAGGGCAGCTATTCATGCTTTTCATCGAAACAATCAGGAATAAACCTGTCAGCGTCAGAACCCACCAGATCATCAATCTGGCGGGAATCATGTTGTTTATCATGATCTCCCTGTTCGTGACATGGCATGATATAACGAAGCTTGTGAGCTGAAAATCTGTTGTGTCACAGATGTTAAACTCATTTATCATCTTTGCCTCAAACACAGCATGCCGAGAAACATTGATATTAAAGCTGCTATACCAAGTGTTGAAGAGCTCATTCCGAAAGTCGCTCCTATTGCCGATCATGGTCCGGTCGAGCTTGTTCAGGACGACACGTTTTTTACTTGCGAAACGGGGAGACTGAAATTACGGGTGCTTTCTACGGGTGAAAGTAGACTTATTTTTTACCGCCGGGCTGACCGGAAAGAGCCAAAAGAATCATTTTACCTTCATTTGCCGGTTTCTCAACCCGATAGCATGAGGGACTTGTTGGCACTCTCTTACGGACAGACGGGACGCGTACATAAATCTCGTTTGTTGTTTGTAGCGGGTAAAGCGCGTATACACCTTGATAAGGTCACTGATCTGGGGCACTTCCTTGAAATTGAGGTGGCGCTGGAAGAAAATGAAACGTCCGAAATCGGGGTCGATGAAGCTTACCGGCTTCTGAAAAGATTAGGTATCGACCAGTCGCAACTGATTGAAGGAGCCTATGTCGATCTTCTGGCTAAAAAGGTTGCCACTCAAGCCGGTGCATGTTAGGAAATTTTACCATTACACAAAGAAAAAAAGGGACGCTAAGTCCCCTTTTTCTTTTATGCGGTTCTCCGTTCACACGTCGCAGACAAGATTATTTTTATCAATCAGCGCTTCGGCAAAGGCTTTTCCGAATGCCTTGCATTCTTCAAACTCTTTTTCATGCGGCTTGAACTTGACTTTGACGTGCCGGTCGAACACCTTGAGTTTCAGGTTGGTGAAGTTCGATTCGATGATCTTGATGCTTTCGCCGCTCCAGCCGTAAGAACCGAATGCCGCTGCCAGTTTGCCGCGGTCACGGATAGGGTTTATTGCGGCAAAGAACTGATAAATCTGCGATACAATATTCTGGTTGATGGTCGGTGAACCGACAATGAGGGCTGCACTATGTGCTATTTTTTCCTCGATTTTTGCAAAATGCATGTTTTCAATGTCACATATGTCGATAGAGAAATCGCAATGCGGGCGTAGTCCTTCCGCGATCTTTTCGGCTATGATCGTGGTATTCTCGTATGCCGATACATATGCAATGAGAATGTTTTTCTCGTTGGGGAGCGCTATGGCGCTCTGTGAATACTTTTTGGACAAATCGACATATTTCTTCCAGTTCGAGCGGAGTATCGGTCCATGCCCCGGGCAGATCACTTTTATATCAAGACCCTCGATGCGTTCGATAGCCTGAAGCATGTATTTGCTGAACGGTCTCAGGATTGCATCGAAGTAGTAGGTGAACGCATCGTCGAAGTCGCCGGCAAGATCATCGTACATCTCTTCGTGGCAGTAATGGCACCCGAACGAGTCGCAGGTGAAGAGCACCTTGTCCTCTTCGAGCCAGGTGTAAATCGCATCGGGCCAGTGAAGGTTTACCGCATTGATGAAACGGAGCGTTTTGTTTCCGAGGTCGAGGGTATCGCCGTCCTTGACGGTCATTGATCTGAAATCGCCGCCTACAATATCTCGAAGAAACTTTATCGCGTTTGCGCTGCCGACGACCGTTGCATTGGGAGCTGCTTCAAGCAGATTCTTTACGTTGCCGGAATGGTCGGGCTCCGTGTGGTTAACGATGATGTACTCTATCTCTGCAGGATCGGTAACTTTTTTTATTTTTTCAAGATACGCTGGCCAGAACTTGGCTTTGGACGTTTCAACGATTGTTTTTTTGTCAGCGTTGATGAAATAGGAGTTATAGGTTGTACCATACTTGGTCTCCATGACAATATCGAACGTGACAAGGCCGGGGTCCAGTATACCTATCCAGGTAACGTCTTCTGTAACGGGTAGAATTTTATTGTCAACCATTATAAGCTGTTTTTCTGCGGTTAGATGAAAAAAATCAGGGCCATATATTCGCCTTAACTATACATGGAATAAATCCATAAAGTTCCTTCTCTCCGGTGAGGGAATATAGCTGTTTATGAATCGGAAGCATCAATAAAATGCAAAAGAGAGCGGTTTCTTTCTAAGTGATTATTTTAAAAAGGAATATCATCATCGCCTATTGATTCTGTGTCTCTATGCCGGATTTCCTTTATGAGCTCGATCCCTTCAGGAGAAAAGGTGAACAGGGTATCGGTTGAAAAAATCGAACTGAAATCCTGCGGCTTGAAAAACGGGAGGAATTTCTGTGAGAACTCGTCGAGCCTTTTCAGATAGAACTGCGTGTTTTCATCGGGTTTTGCGCTGTCCCATTCATCGGCAAGCTTTCCTTTTTCATAGTGGCTGTTCTGAAGGCCGCTGCCCGAAACGTAAAAGGTAATCCTGTCCCCCTTGTTGACCGACAGATGCTTTTTCAGGGCAAGTTCATAGGTAATGGAACGAGGCCTTTTGCCTGAGTCGGTGTCGGCTTTATACTGCTCCATGGTGTTTTTCAGGGTTTCCGTGCGCGAAAAGTCATCGATTGACCAGTTATGTTTCATGATCATTTCCCTGTATGATACATAAAGGTCGTGCAACCCCTGGACGTCTTCATCGAGAAGCTTTTCAAACCCTTTACGGATAAAATCGCGCCCGAATTTTTCTGCACTTCGGCTGATGAGCGAAGACCCTTTCAGTTTAATCGTCCCGTCATAGCCGAGAAGAGCGTAATTTTTTTTCAGATAGGAGATCATTTTTCTGTAACGGCCGTCGTAACCGATGGTTATTCCCTTGGGCATGACTGAGGATACCTCGTTAACAAGACTGATTTCGTCCTCTTTTGACCGGGTACGGGGAGGAGGAACAAACAGAATGCCATCGGTGTCAACCTCAATGACCTTGCATCCTCGAGACTCGAACTCCTTTATCATCCGGCGTGCGATTTCCTGGCCTGTTGTTGTTACACGGTCGGCTTCCTCATAGTCGTTGAATATGCCGATACTGTAACCAAGGTAGCCATACATGGCGTTAATCAGTATTTTAAAAGACGACTGCATTGCATCATAGTTGTCTGCATGGACCTTGTTTCCTTTTTCTTTCTCTTCCCCTGCTTTTTTCTTGGCCGCAAAGCGTAAATCTTTCAAATCGGTCAAGACCTGTGGAAATATCCTGCGTTCATCGCTTTTCGGGCAGATATTGTAGGAAAGCATGATGGAAGGATACAGTGACTCGACATCAGCATAAACAACGGGGCCTAAAATACCCTTCAAAAATACTTCGGTAAATCCTCCCATATGCTGTTGACCTGTCTCGGGTTTGGGGAGCGAATGTTTTTCCTTGAGGTATTCCCTGACAAAAAGGGCCTCTATCTTCGCAGCAGGACCCATTCTGGAAGTCTGCGCATAGGTATAGGGCATCATGCTGGTCATGTAGAAGTTACTTCCGGAGAGTAGCGCGGCAATTTTTTCAGTTTCCCGTACATCGTCGAGCGCATAGGCAAGAAGCCGTTCGGGATTGGTTTCCCAGAGGTCGGCGATTTCGCTATACTCGACATAGGTTCTGTCTGCCGAAGCAAAGCCAAAGAATTTTGCGGCGACTTTCAGGCCATAGCCGGGCATTGAGCGTTTGGCGACGTCGTAATTTTGTACAAGAAAAAAGGTGTCTATCACATGCCGGCCGGCAATGTCGAAAAACGGGTAATCAAGTGATCGTTCGGCAAAACGGATGCTTGCCGGATAGCTTCTCGGCACCGAGCCGTCCCTTCCTATTCTAAACTCAACACCGAGCAGTTCGCATCTTCGCTGGATGTAAGAGAGGTCGAAGCTGAAAATATTGTGCCCCTCGATAACATCGGGATCTTTCAGCTGAATGATTTTGACAAGTTCTTCCAGTAATTCCTTTTC
>JAKSDB010000033.1 GCA_022360415.1 Chlorobiales bacterium | reverse complement strand
GCCGAGGCGGTCGCCGCGGACGTTGCGGATGAGTACATCACCGCGGAGCAGGCGCGGGCCGATTACGGCGTGGTGATCGCCAACGACGGATCGGTCGACCAAGCTGCGACGGACGCGCTGCGCAGCCGGTCGGCCTAAAAGAGAAGGAACGCGGCATGGCGCAAAAATGGAAATGGGGGATTCTCTTCAGTGGAGACAATCTCACGCTTAGCGAGAGTGTCCGCTATGCCCGGATGGCGGAGGATGCGGGCGCCGATAGCGTTTGGACCACCGAGCTCGGACGAGATTCGTTCGTGCCGTTGGCGGCGATGGCCGCCGAGTGCAAGCGCGTTCGCCTCGGCACCGGGGTTGCCGTCTTTGCCAGACCGCCGGCGCTGACCGAGATCACCGCAATGTCGATGGCCGAGCTCACCGGCGAGCGTTTCGTGCTCGGCCTCGGCACAGCGCCGAAAATGTGGAACGAGAACTGGCACGGGCTGCCCTACCGAAAGCCGGTCACGCGCATGCGCGAATATGTCGAGGCCATCCGCCTGATGTGGAGCGCGAGCCCGACCAATCCGATCGAGTACAAGGGCGAGATGATCACGATCACGGACTATCGCCGGATCATGGCGCCGCCCTGCGCGCCACCGCCGATCCATCTTGCGGCGGTGCAGCCGGCGATGCTCCAGATGACCGGCGAGCTCGCCGATGGCCTGCTCGCGAACCTGCTGAACACACCGCACTATTTCACCGACATCGTGCATCCGAACATCAAGAAGGGGCTTAGCAAGGCCGGTCGGTCGATGTCCGATATCGAGATGTGCTCGCTCAAGGTCTGCTCGGTGGACAAGGATCGCGCGCGAGCGCGGCGTCGGGCCCGAGCGCCGATCGCGTTCTATTCGAACTTGCCCTATTTCGATCAGGTTTTGGATCCGGCCGGGTTCACGAAGGAGAAGATGGCGATCCGCGACGCGGCGGCGCGAAACGATGTCGATGCCATGCTCGACCTTGTGACCGAGGACATGATCGATGCGCTTGTGCTTGCCGGCACGCCGGACGAGGTGCGCAAGCAGCTCGATCGTTTCGAGGGTCTGTTCGAGACGGTGTTGCTCTATTGCCCGATGCCGTTCATCGACCGCGAGGAATCCGTTGCCAACCACGACGCCATGATCGAAGCGTTCGCCGATTGACGATGGCGCAGAAAGGGAGCCGATGACCGACTACGCAAAGAGCCAGCGCCTACCGGCAGCGATCCGCGACGACTTTCCCGATGGCCAAGAGAAGATCTGGGATCATGTCGTCGAGACGCGAAAGCTCTCGTTCATGCCGAACATGTTTGCCGTCATGGGCCAGAGCCCGCGCGCCCTCGAGGCGGTTGCATCGGTCGGCGAGCATGTGCGCTGGCACTCCGCACTCGACCAGGATTTGCGCGAGATGATCATCTGCACCGTGTCCCAGCCTCTCGGCAACATCTATGAGTGGGACCACCACATCCACAAGGTACCAGAGGCGTATCGCGACAAAGTCGGGACGCGGGCTCTCGAAAGCGAGCCTGCGCCGGTCGGTCCGGCGCTACGCTTCTGCCGATTGGTCGCAACCGGTGAGAATGTCGATGATGCGTTGATCGACGAGCTGCGTCAGTCGCTCGGGCAGAAGGGGCTGGTCGATCTCGTGATCATGGTTGGC
>JAKSDB010000377.1 GCA_022360415.1 Chlorobiales bacterium | reverse complement strand
TTACGGGAAAAAGCCCTTTGTGGTGCAACACGGGGACAGGGTAGCGCAAATGGTTGTTGCCCGTTATGAGCATATACAGCTTGAAGAGGTGGAGGTGCTTTCAGAAACAGAGCGGGGAGAGGGTGGTTTCGGGCATACAGGTCTGAGCGCCAAAGGCGCTGCTGAATAGCTTGATAGCTCTATAGCAGTGTTTGAGGACTGCGAGTCTTTTTTGCAGTTCAGCTGTCTGGCCGACTGGCAACTGATACGGTGCCAATAATGCGGCACCGTGTCAGTTAAGTCCGAATTTTTTGAGTTTTCTGTAAAGGGTGGCTCTGCCTATACCGAGTACCTGTGCGGTTTTTGTAGGATTCCCTTCACATGCTTTGTATGCTTCTTCGATGGCATGACGTTCCATCTCCTCGAGACTCTGGATTTTTTCTTTTCTCACTACCGTTTTCAACGGGGCACAGGCGTCCAGTGTTCTTATCTGTTTGTCGTTTTTCCTGAAATGCCCGCCCATATGCCGCATGATCGAGGTGATTTCTTCGCTTCTCTTGCAGCTGATCGCCGAGCGTTGAATGGCATTTTTCAGTTCGCGAACGTTGCCGGGCCAGTGGTATTCGATCATTTCCTCAAAGGCTTCCGGTGTGAAGCTCAGATGTTTGAGGTTGTTCGCACTACAGAACTCTTCAAGAAAGTGCTGTGCAAGGGCAGGAATGTCCTCTTTCCTGTCCCTGAGCGGAGGCAGATACAGCGGGAATTCCTCCAGTCTGTAATAGAGGTCGTCCCTGAAGGAGTTGCCGTCGAGTGCCCGAGAAAAATCCCAGTGTGTAGCGGAGATAACCCTGAAATCGATGCTCCGCTCGCTTTTTTCCCCGACTCTGCGGATTTTCTTTTCCTGGATAGCCCTCAGGACCTTTGCCTGGATATCCGCGTTCATGTCCCCGATCTCGTCAAGGAAAAGTGTTCCCTTGTCGGCCTGCTCGAAAAAACCTTCATGATCGTTGTTTGCACCGGTAAACGAGCCTTTCGAATGCCCGAAAAGGAGGCTTTCGGCCAGTTCGTGGGAAATAGCCGCACAGTTAACGGATATGAATGGGCCGTTTTTTCTTTTGCTGCCCTCGTGGATGGCCTGGGCAAACAATTCTTTCCCTGTCCCGCTTTCGCCGATGATCAGGACATTGAGGTCGGTTTCCATGACCTGAAGCGCCTGTTCCATGGACTGTTTGATCGAAGCGCTTTCTCCTGTTATGTTTTTGAAAATCTCCTTGCTTAGCAGTTCTTTTTTCAGCTGAGAGACCGTGTCATGAAGCTTGGTTTCACTGATAGCATTCCTCATGACAATCTGAAGCCTGTCTACATCGAGAGGCTTGGTGAGATATTCGTATGCTCCCATTTTAATGCATTTCACCGTGTTGGGTATGTCATTGAGAGCCGTTATCATGATGACCGGGAGCGATATGCCCTTTTCCCGAAGATATGTCATGACGCCGAAACCATCTTTTTTCGGCATGTTGATATCGAGGAGCAGGATATCTATGCTTTCGTCTTCGAGTATGGAAATGCACTCTTCTCCATCGATTGCTTCCAGAGACAGATAGCCCATTTTCTTCAGAAAATGGTTTAACAGAATCCGTGTGGACTTGTCGTCGTCTGCGACCAATACCCGATACTGTTTTTCCTTATCGGAATGCAATGGCTGCTTCTCCTGGCGGTTTTCTGAGCGTAGCACGAATTCTTTTTTCCTTTCTGATGATGTTGGGGGAAAAGTAACAGTTAAAAATAGATTAACGAGCTGTCATGGTTCTGTCAGTCGTTTTTGTTGTCCTGGCGGGGCATTGTCCCTTTTCTTGAAGGATCAGCCTTTTTTGTTTCTGCAGGATTCTGCTGTTTTGATCCCTCTGGAACATCCTCCTTCTTTTTCCCCTCTTCCCCCTGTTTTAAAAGGGCTGCTTTTTCAGGAGCCGTTTTGACAACCTCAGGCGCTTTTTCCTGTTTTACGGACGGCTGTTGCCTGGCGGCAGGCGAAGCGCCCTGATCCGAAGGCTCACAGGGTGGTTTGGAGCAGAAAGGGATTTCCACGGCTTTTTTAGAGTGCATGTCCCCCGCTCCTGACTTAATAGGTGTAACAATTGCCTGCACCAATTGGTTCAGTCCTGTGCTGATGGTATTGAAAAGGTCGCGGGTCTGTTCTGACCTTGCCACAGAACCGGCACTTTCTATAACCGTGGAAGCAAGGTTTCCAAGCTCATTGAACGTTTTTTTCAGTTGTTCTGAATTCAGTGTATCGTTTACACCCTGAATGACGTTTTGCGAGAGGGAGCCGATATTGTCGACTATCTCTTTTACTGCATCGGAATTGGTCGTCAGGGTAATGTTCTCTGACACCTGCTGCGTTAGAGAGCTGGCTGAGTTTATCATTTTTGCGACTGACTCGACTGAAGAGTCGATCATGAGCCCTATGTTGCCGAAAAGGGTGGGAAAGTCGGCATTACTGCTTCCCCGGGATGCCCCGCTTTCAGAGGGTGTTTTTGACGGGGTTTCCGGAGTGCCCGGATTGTTTTTGAGTTCTTCTGCCATAATGTCTGTGTTTATATGCAAGGTTGCCTTTTTGCATGATGCCTCGACCGGCTGAATCAGCTAACGCAGCAATATAATAAATAATCAATTTACCCGTTTATTCAACAGACGACTCTCCGATTACCCCGTCCGGGTATTGTCTGTGTGCACCTGCCGAAGGCGGCTGCAGAGACTTTGAAAAGATGCTCTCTCGTGTCAGGAGATGTTGCGTTCATAGTACCCGGCAATACTATCCTGGTCAAACCCGAGGGCATAGAGCAGGTGGACCGCTGCAAAAACAAGCTGTAGGCGGAGCCTGCCGTTTACGGCGTACTTTCTGGCCGACGTGACAGCTCTGTCGTCGAGTATGGTAAACGCAGTGTGCCTGGTTATACGTTCTATGATCTCTATGTCTTCCATGAGACGAAGCTCTTCATTGAAGCCGCCGATCCGGTTGAAAAGATCACGGGTAATGAACAGGGACTGGTCCCCGCCCCTGCATATCGTCAGGGGGAAACGGGTAAACCAGCCGTACGTCTGCATCAGCCAATGAGGGTCGTCAAACGTAAGCTGGAAACATCCGGCGGGTTTTCCTTCTTCAACCGCTGATTGTATTGTATCAATGAAACCCGAGGGCGGGACGGTATCGGCATGAAGAAAGTAAAGGACTGCTCCGGTTGCCATGCGTGCGCCCCGGTTCATCTGAACGGCACGGCCTTTTGGCGAACGGCAGGTTTTGACGGGAAAACCCCCGGCAACGCGAAGTGTGCCGTCACTGCCGGCATCACTGACGATGATTTCAACGCTCCCTGTATCACCGGCCGCATTGCATACTGTGTCGAGTGTTGCGGCAATGCCTGCTTCTTCATTATAGGTTGGGATGATGATGCTCGTTTTCATGGTCAATCCGGCTTGAAGCTTTCGAGGTCTTCAACGGTATCGATATCGGAAAGCACCGGCAGCAAGGCATAATCAATATTGCATCGGTCGAGCTCTTCTCTTGCCGCCGTGAACACATCGGGAGTGCTCCATCGCTTATTGATAAAAAGGCCGGGGCAGGGCCTGTTCAACCCGACAAGATAATAGCCGCCGTCCTTTGACGGCCCGAGTACCGCGTTGTTTTCCTTCAGCAGCTTGAATGACTTTTTTACTATGTCTCCTGTAAGTTCCGGACAGTCGGTTCCGATCAGGACGATGCGCCGGTAGTTGTCGGAAAAGCCCTGCTTGAAAGCGTTGAGCATGCGGATGCCGAGATCGCTGCCGTTCTGGAGAAAAGCCCGTGTATTCGTCCCGAGAAAAAGATCACTCTCGGGAACATGGTCGTCGTAATAGATGGCCAGGTCGGCGCCGCTTGCATACGCTGCTTTTCGGGTGATTTCCCGCAGCTTGTTGTAGATTCTCAGGGCAAAGTCATCATCGGTCGATGCGGCAAGACGCGTTTTGACTTTTCCCCTGATCGGATTCCGTGTGAAAATAATGAGCAGAGGCGTGTCCATTGGCTATAGCAAGTGACAAGTGACGGGAAGGAACGGTAAGGTCAAAATTCAAAAGTAAAAGGTCAAAAAAGAGTCCTGATGCCCGATAGTGACCCCGGTTACCGGTTCATCAAAAAGCACCTCGCAAGGTCTTGGATACTACGGACTATTTGCCGGATCTGGCATGAAGTTTTTCTGCGACATGCCTCCCACTGAGCGCGGCTCCTTCCATCGACGCGAGATATCTCTGGTAAGTGTAATCTCCCGTGAGGTAAAAGTTTTCGATCGGGCTGATCTGGTCCGGCCTGAACCTGTCTACGCCCGGAACAGCCTTGTAGACCGACTGTGGTATTTTTACGATTGTCGACTTCAATAATCCGGCGTTTCTGGATTTTGGAAACCTGTCGTGAATGTCTTTCATCACAAGGTCTGTGATAACGTTGTCGGGCATATCCATAAGGTGGTGTGCCGGAGCGAGCACCAGGCTCATGACGCTTCCTCCGGTTGCCGAACCCATGCCTTGCTGGAAATCATCGGGACAGGTTATCGAGACGTCGGCCAACGTTGCGAAAATTGTGCCCTGGGAAAACATCAGATTGTCGGTATCGGTTATTTTTTTGTCGAACCACAACTGACAGTTGGCAACCGGGCTGCCGGTAAACCGGAAGAGATTGGTGAAATAATCATGGCGAAGCCACTTTTCGGGCAATATTTTCTTGACACTGTGTACAGGGAGGGCCGATATATAGGCGTCAGCTTTGACGACATGACCGTCATTGAGAAAAGCACGGTCAACGATCCCTTCTTCATCGAGGTTAAAACGGGAAAGCCTGGCATCGATAAAGATTCTTCCACCTTTGCTCTGGATATACCGGCGCATCGGCTCGATCATGGAATCGCCCGGGTTTTTCCTGAAAAACGCGAATCTGGTGGCGGCATAGTCGGTGCCGAAGTACTTGAAAATCGTAAGCATCGGCCGTGCGCTGATGACATTCGGCTCGATAAAATTCATGGCAAGCGCGATTGCTCTCCACAGTTTCTGAAGAGAGTGCTCTGACGCGCCGCGTAACCGGTGCCATTCCGAGTAGCTCATATGGTCCTGGCTCCGGAAATATTCCTCGTTTCCGGCAAGGGCCGGGTACAGGCCTTTGATAAGAGAGATTTTATCCCACATAGTGAGGAAATCAGCCTGCATGCCTCCGACAATTTCGGCCCAAGGACTGGGCAGATTTGCTTTTTTAAACAACGATTGTTTCCCGTCGGGTTCGGCGTAGATGAGCGAATGCTCTTTCCAGAGATAGTTGTCTCCGGCGCCTACCCTGTCAAGGTAAGCCTGTAGCTGTTCGTAGCCTCCGAAAACAATATGCAGCCCGGACTCGACCGAATCTCCGTCACTGTCTTTCCAGACGGAAACCTTGCCGCCGAGGATTTTTCTTTTCTCATAGATTTCAACTTCGTATCCGCGGTCAACCAGCTCTATGGCCGCACTCAAACCGGCCACACCGGCTCCGAATATTGCTACTTTCACCGTACAATGTTGTTGTGGGTTTTCCGCTCAAAAAGCCGGGAGCGGCAGAGATAATAATGAGCAGAATATAATGATTATTTGTTATCCCTGAACAGGATTTGATTATTGTGCCCGGGTTTGTTCAGGCCTTGTCGCGGGATTTGATTTTGTCGAGAAACCAGTCGAGGTCATGGACGAATTTTGCGACAAGAGAGAGGGAGCCTTTTACAAAAAATCTCAGATCCTCGATGGCGGGAGGGCGACTGGTGCCGGACCTGCCGGTTTCAGGGGCCTGAGCCGGTTTTGTTTGTTTGTCAGGCTTTTTGTCTGGAGTGGGCTCGATCATGATAGGTTTCCTGTTCGGATTGGGTTGGAGCTTTACAAGCGTATATTGATAATTGTACAAGATAAACAGGTGAGGATAATGGGACAATTACACTTTTTTCCGGAATTCACGGGTTTCGATTTGGCGCAAGACGTTGCGTTATCGGAGCGAAAATATAAGACCTTATTTTTTTAGGTTTAATTCTCTTTATCTGTGATAATTTTAGATAAAATTTGTAATAATCTTATTATTTTTGTAAACTTGTTGCGAACAAATACAAGATTGTAGGTTTTATGTCAAGTCACATCGATCTTATCGATCTGAAAATTGTTGAGGCACTTGGCGGTAACGGGCGTATACGGCTGAGTGAGCTGGCTGAAATCGTCGGTTTATCGATTCCTTCGGTCAGCGAGCGGCTCGACAAGCTCCAGAAAAAGGGCATTATCAAAAAGTTCACGACCCAGGTGGATGAGAGACGTTTGGGGTTTGACATACAGGCGTTTGTCTGGGTAAGGGTTGATTCGTCCAAGCACTATAAATCCTTTATGGAACACGTGCTTCGTGAAGAAGAGATTATGGAATGTTATGCCGTTACCGGAGAGGGTTCTCATGTTTTACGTGTCATGACACACAACACCGAATCTTTAGAGCAGCTTCTTTCCAGGATACAGAGCTGGCCTGGTGTTCTGGGTACAAATACAAGTTTTGTTTTGTCACAGATAAAAAGAAACACAAAGATCAGTTCGGATATTGTCCGCAAAAACCTGCAAGACAGGCAGGTGCTGGCTGTATTTGAGGAAAAGAAATCACGAAAATAAACACATAAAACAATAAAGGAGGGTCTGTTGGAAAACAATAACAAAAATGCGGTATCATCATATTTCGGTGCGCTGACTTTTGATCAGAAAGTGATGCGGAAAAAACTTCCGAAAGAAGTTTTTCGGGCATTGCAGAAAACAATACAGGCAGGCAACAAGCTTTCTGAAGAGATTGCAGGGGTAGTCGCTCACGGAATGAAAGAATGGGCCATGGAGCATGGCGCCACCCATTACACTCACTGGTTCCAGCCGATGACCGGAGCAACTGCTGAAAAGCATGACGCATTTCTGACAATCGACAAGGACGGGGCTCCTATCGAGCGTTTTTCGGGTGTACAGCTCATACAGGGCGAGCCTGACGCGTCGAGTTTTCCTTCAGGCGGGATGAGAACCACCTTTGAAGCCAGGGGATATACCGCATGGGATCCCACAAGTCCCGCGTTTCTCATGAAAGGCGGTAAAGGTTTGACCCTTTGTATTCCGACCGTCTTTATTTCCTACCACGGAGAGGCCCTTGACGAAAAAACCCCGTTGCTGCGTTCAATGAATGCCGTCAGCAGCTCAGCGATCAAGCTTCTCGGTATTCTTGGTGTTGACGGTGTGAGCCGTGTCAACACGTATGCGGGCGCGGAACAGGAGTATTTTCTTGTCGACCGCAAGTTCTATACGATGCGCCCCGATCTTGTAATGAGCGGCCGAACGCTGCTTGGCGCGATGCCTCCAAAAGGCCAGCAGCTTGAGGATCATTACTTCGGGGCCATTCCGAACAGGGTGCTTGAGTTCATGCAGGAAGTTGAGGAGGAGCTTTACCTGCTCGGTATCCCGGCGAAAACACGGCATAACGAAGTTGCGCCGCACCAGTTCGAGATTGCTCCTATTTTCGAGCGTGCAAACATTGCTGCGGATCATAACCTGCTGGTCATGGAAATTATGCGCAGGGTTGCCGAAAGAAAAGGTTTTGCGCTTCTCATGCATGAAAAGCCGTTTGCCGGTATCAACGGTTCCGGAAAACACAACAACTGGTCTATCGGAACGGCTGAAGGCGTGAACCTGCTTGAACCGGGCGATACCCCTGAATCGAATATCCAGTTCCTTGTATTCCTTGTAGCTGTATTGAAAGGTATTTACAAGCGTGCAGGGGTGCTGAGAGCTTCGATTGCAAGTATCGGCAACGACCATCGCCTTGGTGCGAACGAAGCACCTCCTGCTGTCGTGACTGTTTTCCTCGGTGAGCTGCTGGAAAAAGTACTTGACGCCATCGAGAGCGGCAAGGTTGATTTCGCTACCGAAAAACAGGTGCTCGATCTCGGTCTCGCACATCTGCCGGTACTGAACAAGGATTATACCGATCGTAACCGGACTTCGCCTTTTGCCTTTACCGGCAACAAGTTTGAGTTCCGTGCCGTTGGTTCATCGCAGCCTATTTCCATACCGAACATGGTGCTGAACACACTGATGGCTGAAGCAATGGACGAGCTTGCCGATGAGATCCAGGGGAAAATCGATTCCGGAGTTGACAAGGATACCGCTATCCAGGAGGTGCTTCGTGACGAGATTGCATCAACCAAGCCGGTCCGTTACAAGGGTGACAACTACAGCGAAGATCTCCAGCAGGCCGCTACAGACAGAGGTCTTCCCAACCTGAAGAACACTCCCCAGGCCATGAGGGTGCTTCGTGAGAACGATACCCGTGAGATGTTCGTCAAATATTCCGTTCTCTCGCAGGAAGAGCTCGATGCAAGGCTCAACACCCGCCTTGAGCGCTACTTCAAAGGTATCGATATCGAGGCCCGTACTTTGCAGCTTATGCTGAAAACGTTTGTTATCCCGAACGTTTCGGAATACCAGGGTGAAATCGCCATTTCCTTCAATGGACTGGTTGACGCGGCCGACAGGATCGGTGTTGCAGGTAAAACACTGAAAAGCCAGGGAGACCATCTGAAAGAGCTTGCCGATAATCTCGGCCAGCTTCTCGATCTCACGGCAGAGCTCGATGCAGTGATAGAAAACATGGAAAAACTCGAGGAAGGGTTTGAAATGGCCGACTACTGCACCGATGTCGTGATCCCGGCAATGGAAAAGGTTCGCGAGATTGCGGACAGGCTCGAGTTTATGGTGGACAGAAACAAGTGGGAGCTGCCTACATACTCTGAAATGCTTTTCGAGCACTAAAAAAAGGGGGGGCTGCTCAGCCCCCTTTTTTTAACTTGATAGCTTGATGGCGAGTTGGCTTGCCATAATCACTCTCCGATTATTTTTATCAGTACCCTTTTCCTTCTTCTGCCGTCGAATTCCCCATAGAAAATCTGTTCCCAGGGACCGAAGTGCAGCTTTCCGTCGGTTACTGCGACTACAACCTCACGGCCCATAATCTGGCGTTTGTGGTGGGCATCGCCGTTATCTTCTCCTGTGAGGTTGTGACGGTAGAGGCTGAGGGGCTCATGAGGGGCCAGTTTTTCCAGCCAGCGTTTGTAATCGCCGTGAAGACCGCTCTCGTCATCGTTAATGAACACTGAAGCGGTAATATGCATGGCGTTGACGAGACAAAGTCCCTCGCGGATGCCGCTGTCCGAGAGCACCTCTTCAACGTCCCTTGTGATGTTTACGAAACCCATCCTTTCAGGTACATTCATCCAGAGTTCTTTATGGAATGATTTCATGGCTGTTCGCGCTTTGGTTTTCCTGTGGTATGTGATCGAATAATATTTTTATTGTAACCTAAACCGAGCGTTTCAGCAAATGCTCAATAATAGTAAGTTTATTAAAAACAGTCTGTTATAAAGTGTTTATTGTGAGAGTATCCCTCACCTCTAAGGTGAAAGTGAAAACAGATAAAGAGCCGCATTTGTCGAAATCCCGACCTGTCGGGAAATGCCGATCATAGCGAATCTGCATCGTTACAGGGAGCTTGCGGTAGTTCACGACAGCGGCGCACCCTGTGCCTTGCATCTCCGGCATGTTCGACAATCGCTCAATTTAGGTGACACATTTGCGCTGTTTTACACGGGCGGACTCCCGAGAAGCCGGGACCGCCCTTAAAGATTCCGGTTTCAAAAAACTTTCCGAGCACAATTACGAGTACCGCCTCTCTGAATAAGCTATCCAGCCCCCCGGCTGACAAGCTGTCCAGCAATTGTAACAACACAACACTTGAATAAACCAGGCATTTGAATGTGCACTGCCCGCCGGGGACTCCTTACTGATTTACTTCTTTCCTGCTTCCCTGCATTTTGCTTTCCGATTCCTGTTTCATGCTTTCTGAAAGGCCTTCTTGTAATGCTTGCCCGGCACCGGCAATATCGGAACCCGAAGGAGCCTGGAAAACCCTGAGCTCGAAAAACGGCAGAATTGCCAGAACATGATCCAT